>CAZYJF010000032.1:0-8832 GCA_964647715.1 uncultured Sulfurospirillum sp.
GTGATTAGCCGTACCAGAGAGTTGTCCCACTGATGCATTACTGATAGTTACCTCTTGTGTCTCATTTGCATAAGCACCTGTATGGAATGTAAATTTACCATCACCACCATGACTTCCATCAAGTATGTTCATACCGTTAAACTTAGTAGTCTTAGCAATATCGTCTGCCTCACTCATCAATGCTGTGATCTCATCGCTAATTGCTGCACGAGATGCTGTACTTTGAGTGTCGTTGGCAGCTTGAGTTGCAAGTGTTCTTACTCTTTTAAGAATATTTCCATACTCTTCTAAAGCACCATCAGCTGTTTGAATCAAACCGATTGCATCGTTTGAGTTTTTAACCGCTTGACCTAGACCCTCAGCTTGTGCAGAAAGCTTATTTGCGATTGAAAGACCTGATGCATCATCAGCCGCTCTGTTGATTCTGTGACCGCTACTTAAAGCAGAAAGAGACTTATTCAGTCCAAGATTGTTGTTTACTGAGTGCATATGTGCATTCATAGCCGCTACATTTGTGTTAATTCTAAAACCCATTTTAAATCCTTTAAAAATAATATTTCGAGTGCATCCTTGCTACTCTTGCAAACTAAATCGCACCAATATAAAAAAACTTAACCCTATTTTTTAAAAAAATGATCTTTATTTGACTATTTGAATAAGTTGTAACTTTGATGTAAGATTTTTTATTAAAAAAATAAAAAGGTAAAATAAAAATATTATTTATATCTATATGTAAAAAAAATTAATTATTTGTTCTTTGAAGAAGATAAATCTACAAATATACTCATCTAAAGCAAATTTGGTATAATAATATCTCATTAGAAAGAAAGTGTAAATAGGTAGTAATTTGAAAAATTTAATCATAGTAGAGTCACCGACAAAAGCAAGAACGATAGAAAACTTTTTGGGAAAAGATTATACCGTTATCGCCAGTAAAGGGCATATCAGGGATTTGCCAAAGAGTTCATTTGGTATAAAGGTAGAAGATAAAAAGTTTATACCAGAATATAGAGTTAGCAGAGATCACTCAAAAGTTGTCAAGGAGATAAAAGATCTTGCCAAAAAAAGTGAAAAAATCTATATCGCAACCGATGAGGACCGTGAGGGTGAGGCGATAGGTTATCATATAGCAACGGCAATTGGAGAAGATCCTCAAAAAATACCCAGAATTGTATTTCATGAGATCACAAAAAAAGCGATAGATCACTCTTTGCAAAATCCAAGAAATATCGATCTTGATTCTGTAAATGCTCAGCAAGCTAGAAGATTACTAGATAGGATAGTGGGATATAGACTCTCACCACTTATCGCTTCCAAGATTCAAAAAGGTCTAAGTGCCGGTAGGGTTCAAAGTTCTGCACTAAAGCTTGTGGTAGATAGAGAAAGAGAGATAAAGGCTTTTAAGCCGGTTGAGTACTGGTCAATAGATGCACTGTTTGAAAAAAGTATCGAGTCTATTTTAGTCGAGTTTGATGGACAAAAGATAGAGAAGATGACTATTGGCAATGAAGAAGATGCTACAAATATAAAAAATAGACTATCAAATGAGAGTTTCAAAGTCTCAAAGATAGAAAAAAAGCAGAGAAAAACTTCAGCTAATCCTCCATTTATGACTTCAACACTCCAACAGACTGCCTCATCAGCTATTGGTTTTAGTCCAAGAAAGACTATGATGGTGGCTCAAACACTATATGAGGGTGTCAAGACTGATAAGGGTGTGATGGGTGTCATCACATATATGAGAACCGATTCACTAAATATCGCTCAAGAGGCAATAGATGCAGCTAGAGAGAAGATAAAAACTTTTGGAGATAAGTATCTTCCCGAAAAACCAAAATATTATAAATCAAAATCAAAAGGTGCTCAAGAGGCTCACGAGGCAATTCGTCCGTCAAACTTGGAGTTTACTCCTCAGATAGCAAAGGAGTATCTAAAACCTGATGAGTTGAAGCTTTATACTTTGATCTACAATAGATTTTTAGCTTCTCAGATGAGTGATGCGGTGTTTGAATCTCAATCGATTATATTTGAGAGCAAAAGTGGTAAATTTAAAGCTACTGGCAGAAAGCTTGTCTTTGATGGATTTTACAGAGTTTTGGGAAGTAGTGACAAAGATAAACTTTTGCCAGACTTGACAGAAGGTCAAGAAGTCGATCTTAGCTCTCTTGAAGCGAACCAACACTTTACTGAACCGCCAAGTAGATATTCAGAGGCTAGTTTGATTAAAAAGCTTGAATCACTTGAGATTGGGCGACCATCTACTTATGCTCCTACTGTTTCTTTATTGACCTCAAGAAATTATATTGAGATCGAGAAGAAGCAGCTAATACCTACTGAGGTTGCTTTTACAGTGATTGAACTACTTGAGGAGCACTTTTCAAATATAGTAGATGCTGGATTTACCTCTTCAATGGAGGAGAAGTTGGATGAGATCGCTGAGGGTAATGAGGATTGGCAAAAGGTACTTTGGGATTTTTATGATCCTTTTATCAAAGAGGTTGAGAAGGGTAAGAAAAATATCAAGAGTCAAAAAGTTGCCATTCCTACAGGTGAAAATTGTCCTAAATGTGGTAGTGAATTGTTAAAAAGAAAAGGTAGATATGGTGAGTTTATCGCATGTAGTGGATTTCCAAAGTGTAAATATACTCAAAATATCGGAGGAGATGACAAGGGTGGTGCTGCTAAAACTCCACAAAATATAGTCGAGGGTGTTAAATGCCCAGAGTGTCAGAGTGATATCGTTCAAAGAAAGTCAAGACGAGGAACATTTTATGGATGTAGTTCTTATCCTAAATGTCGTTTTATATCCACTTATGAGCCTACAAACAAAAAATGCCCTGAGTGCGATTATATTATGGCAAGCAGAACTTTAAGAAAGAAACCGATCTATGAATGTATCAAGTGCAAACACAGAGTTGATGCCTAAAGAGGTATATCTGTGTGCAATTTGCAATATCTCTAGTGGAAGTTGCAGTGAAGATTGTAAGTTTTGCACTCAAAGTGCCAAATATCATGCAGATATTGAGATCTATAAACAAAAAGATTTGCAAGCTATCTTAGAAGAGGCAAATCTTGCTGTTAAAAACCAAGCTTTGGGATTTTGTCTAGTTAGCTCCGGAAGAGGGTTGGATGAAAGAACACTAAAGTTTGTCTGTGAAGCTTCAAATCTCATCAAAAAAGTTCATCCTGATCTAAACTTAATAGCCTGTAATGGAATAGCTACGAAGGAACAGCTTAAAATACTAAAAGACAATGGAATAAGAAGTTATAACCACAACCTTGAATCTAGTCAAAACTACTATGAACAGATCTGCTCTACTCATGGTTGGAAAGAGAGATATCAAACTTGTAAGGCAGTAAAAGCGGTAGGGCTTGATCTGTGTTGTGGCGGTATATGGGGGATGGGGGAGAGTGATGATGATAGAGAATCTCTTTTGGAATCGATTGTATCACTTGATCCTGTGAGTGTTGCTATGAATTTTTATCATCCAAATAGTGCTTTACCTTTAGAAAAAAATATAGAGATTGATGAAGCACTGTTGTGGATAAGGAAGATGAGAGAGGCTTTGCCAAGATCTATGGTAATGGTAGCAGGTGGTAGGGAGATAACTTTCAAAGATAGAGTTGCAGATATCTTCAAAAATGGTGCAAACTCCATAGTCATAGGTAATTATCTCACCACAAAGGGTGAGAAGGCAAATTCTGATTTGATGATGCTTGCAAATCTTGGATTGAAAGTAGCTAGTAGTTGTGAATAACAGTGCTGTCTCGATTATATTTACACTCTCTTTGATTATTTTTATATCTCCATATCTTTCAAGAATTTTTAGGATACCAACAACTCCGATTGAGATCATCTTAGGATCTATTGCTTCGACTATTGGATTTTTAAATTATAATCATCTCTTTGAACTGATTGCTGAGGTTGGATTTTATTATTTGATGTTTTTAGCTGGTACGGAAGTGAATTTAAAAGAGCTAAGAGGAATGTCAAAAGATATGCTAAATAGAAATATTTTATATATATTACTTTTGTATATCTTGTCCTTTGTCTTTGTGAAGATCCATGGTGTAAATACCGTTTTTGTCGTTATTATGCCTCTTATTTCTGTTGGATTGATTGTGACTTTGTATAAAGAGTTTGACAAAAATACAAAATGGCTAAATTTATCGATGAGTAGTGGTATTCTTGGTGAATTGATTAGTATCATTGCTGTTACTATTGCTGGTACTGTGATTGAAAATGGAGTAGGGGAGAAATTATATACTTCTATTTTGTATTTGGTATTGTTTATATTGGTTATTATTGTTTTGTTTAAGACCTTTAGACTACTTTTTTGGTGGTATCCTGAATTAAAGGGTTTTTTAGTGCCTGAATATGCGGATAAGGATGAAAAGGATATTAGATTGTCTATGGCACTTTTCTTTTTGATGATTGCTATCATGATGGTACTACATCTTGAGGTGGCTTTTGGTGCTTTTGTAGCTGGTATGTTTATACCTACTTTTTTTCATCATCATAAAGATTTACCTCATAAGTTAGGTTCATTTGGTTTTGGATTTTTGATACCAATCTTTTTTGTTTATATTGGATCTACATTTCATCTTGGTCGTTTGTATGATAAGGGTTTGATCTTAGAGTCATTATGGATAACTTCGGTCATGATTGGTATTAGATTCTTGGCATCGTTGTCTTTTATAGGTTATTTAAATTTTAAAGAGAGGCTTTTATTTGCATTTTCACAGTCTATGCCATTAACATTACTGATAGCTATCGCAACTCTAGCTTATCAAAACAATATAATTAGTCAATTTTATTACTTTACATTTATATTGGCAGGTCTATTTGAAATCATTATCGCTATTGTAGCGATTAAACTTATATCAAAGTATTATCATCAGTAGATTGTAATAGAGTTTTTTTCTTGAATGACTTTTAATGGTTCTTCTTTATACTCTATTGTGATTCTATTATAGTTATTATGAGATGCGAGTTTGATCTTGGTGATGTTTGAAGATTTTGTGTAGAGTGTTTGACTTTTTAGATCTAAAGATGAGCAAAAGTCAAAAGCTATTCTGTTTGGATTTTTCAATATGAGTTTTCTAAGAATTGGATCTTTGGTGTATATTTTTATTTTATTGTTTATCTGTACTATTTTTAAAAGGCAACTAGAAAAGAGTATTTTCTTGTAGCATTTTTTTAATTTTTTAGTTTTTTTAATTCTCTTTGTCTTTTTTACTTTTGTTTTTCTACTCTTTTTTTGACAGCAATCTACTAAAATATATTTTTTGGAGAGTTCTTCTAGTGTATAGGCTGGTTCAGTGTTTGCAATGTGTATCTCTTTTTTAATTTTTTTGTTTGCTTGAACTGTCTTTAAGGTTGGCAAAGGTGTGGATACTTTGATAATGACTGTTTTCTTTTTTGTTTGTATTGGAATATTTAAAGGTTTGCTTTTTACTTTTACACTTTTTGTTTCATTCTTTTTAAGTTGTATAGGTTTAGTACTTGAGAGAAAAAGAAGAGAGCCACCATTGTATAAGGACTTACTTTTTTTAGAGTCATCAGAGAATGGATTTTCTCTTGCAAATATCGATTGAATTAAGAAAATGAGTATGATAAAAACTCTCATAGATCATCCTTGTTTATAGGCAGTACTGATTGTAAGTCAAACTGTTGTATCTGTAACTGTGCATTTTCATACTGAAGTTTATGTATCTTTTTTTGAAGTATTTGTTTGTCATGTTTTAAATTTTGATAAACTTCAAATGAGTTTTTTCCAAAGAGCATTTGAGAAACAAAGATAGCCATCATAACTATCAATGAAATTAGAATTACAAGGGATAAAAAAGAGCTTTTTGAAGCTTCTTTTTTCCCTTTTTGTTCTATATACTCACTCATAATGACTAATTAAAATAGTGTAGTTCCCGGGTATTCGCTAAATCCAAGTTCATTTTCTATATCAAGAAGCCTGTTATATTTTGCAGTTCTTTCACCTCTTGCTGTTGAGCCTGTTTTTATTTCACCTGTATTTAGAGCTACGGCAAAGTCTGCTATAAATGCATCTTCACTCTCTCCACTTCTGTGACTCATGACACATTTGTAACCATTTTTTTGTGCTAGTCTTACAGTGGTCATCGTTTCACTTACTGTACCGATTTGGTTTGGTTTGATTAAGATAGAGTTTGCTACACCTTTTTCAATACCCTCTTTTAAAATCTTTTCATTGGTAACAAATAGATCATCTCCTACAAGTTGAACCTTGTCCGCCAATTTTTCTGTTAAGATCTTCCATCCATCCCAATCATCTTCACTCAATCCATCTTCGATTGAAACGATAGGGTATTTGCTACATAGATCGACATAATAATCCACCAACTCTTCAGCACTCAATACTCTATCTTCTGCATCAAGCTTATAGCCTCCATCAGCTACTAACTCACTTGAGGCTACATCAAGGGCGATTGCTATATCAGTTCCTGGCTTGTAACCAGCCTTTTCTATTGCTTGCATGATTACTTGAATCGGTTCTTCATTGTTTTTTAGGTTTGGAGCAAATCCTCCCTCATCACCAAGGGCTGTACTCTCTCCCATTTCAGCGATTATTTTTTTTAGTGTGTGATAGACTTCAGCTGAAGCTCTAAGTGCATCAGCAAAATTGTCAAAATTCAAAGGCATAATCATATACTCTTGAAAATCCACACTATTGTTTGCATGGCTTCCACCATTGATGATATTTAGCATAGGTACAGGCATAGTAAGAGCGTTGCTACCACCTAGATATCTATAAAGAGGCATATCTAGTGATCTAGCTGCTGCTCTTGCAACTGCCATGGATACACCTAGAGTTGCATTTGCTCCTAGGTTTCCATAGTTGTCAGTTCCATCTAGCTCTTTCATAATAGCATCTACTTCAGCTTGATTGTAAGGGCTGATGCCTACAAGAGAGTCTGAAATTGTAGTGTTTACATTTTCACATGCCTTTAAGACACCTTTTCCCATATATCTGTCTCCACCATCTCTAAGCTCTAGTGCTTCTCTCTTACCTGTGCTTGCACCTGATGGAACGATAGCATTTGCTACTGTTCCATCACTAAGAGTTACTGTAACTCTGACAGTTGGATTTCCTCTACTATCCATCACTTCATCGGCAAAAATATCATCAATAAATACCATTTACTATATATCCTTTATAAAATTTTTATCCTCAAGACTCCTCTTTTTCCTCTGAGTCATTCTCGGATTCTACGATACCCATAGCACTTTTTATTCCATCTTCTATCTCTTTGGCTAGCTCTTTGTCCTCTTTTAAAAGTGCTTTAACATTCTCTCTTCCTTGACCTAGCTTCTTATCTTTGTAGCTAAACCAAGCTCCACTCTTATCTATGATATCAAGTTTGACACCATAATCGACCATCTCACCCTCTTTGGAGATGCCTTCACCAAACATTATATCAAATTCAGCTTGTCTAAAAGGTGGTGCCACTTTATTTTTAATAACTTTTGCTTTTACTCTGTTTCCTATGCTCTCTTCAGCTTGTTTTAGTGTTGCAATTCTTCTAACATCTATACGAACTGATGCATAAAATTTGAGTGCATTTCCTCCAGTTGTAGTCTCAGGTGATCCATATCCCATAGTTCCTATTTTCATACGAATTTGGTTGATGAAGATGATAGTTGTTCCCATCTTATGAACGATACCAGTTAACTTTCTTAGTGCTTGACTCATAAGTCTTGCTTGAAGTCCCACATGAGTATCTCCCATATCTCCATCTATTTCACTTTTTGGAGTAAGTGCTGCTACTGAATCCACAACGATAAGATCAACTGCTCCACTTCTTGTGATATTTTCTATGATATCTAGTGCTTGCTCTCCATAATCTGGCTGAGAGACCAAAAGATTATCTATGTCAACTCCAAGATTTTTAGCATATTTTGTATCAAGTGCATGTTCTGCATCGATAAAGGCACAAACACCACCTTGTTTTTGACACTCTGCTGTTACTTGAAGAGCAAGAGTTGTTTTACCAGAACTCTCAGGTCCGTATATCTCTATGATTCTACCCTTTGGAATTCCACCAATTCCTAGAGCCATATCTAGTCCAATACTTCCTGTACTGATTGCATCAATAGGCTCAACTTCTTTGTCACCTAGTCTTATCAAAGCACCTTTACCAAATGCTTTATCTATCTGTTTGATCGCTAAATCTAATGCTTTTTTCTTGTTTTCATCCATTGCCATTGTCATATCCTAATCTCCTTGTTAATTGAATTTCACTCCAATCATAGCAAGGAATTTTATTTTTTAAAAAAAACATTTCATTTTGAAATATTATTTTTTATCTCTTTTATAATCTCTTCGCTTTTTTGCCTGCTAATATTATCATTATAAGCTGAAATACCTTTGGCTAAATGTGCTTGTAATTTTTTTATCTGATCTTTTAAAGATTCTACCTCTTCATTTTTATCTAGATGTAGCTTGGTTTTTTTTAATTCCTCTTTTAGAAGTAAATTTTCATCTTCAAGTTTTTTTGTATAACTATTTTTATCAGCAGTTGAGCTTGTATCAAGAGTAGATTTATATTCACTTATTAGTGATTTGTCTAGTTTTAACTCATTCTCATAAGCTTTTTTTATCTCTACTAAATTCTTTACATCTTTTTCAAGATCAGCAATTCTCTCCTCCAAAGCTCTTTTTTCTAGTTCTATCTTGTGAATAGCTTCTTGATACTCTTGGCTAATGGAGTTGAAAAATCCCTCTAGCTGGGTAGTGAAAAAAGTCTTTTTCATTGTGAGTTTTTTGGATATCTCTTTTAGCATGGAAGATTCCTAAA
>CAZYJF010000032.1:8932-11169 GCA_964647715.1 uncultured Sulfurospirillum sp.
GTCTTTTTCATTGTGAGTTTTTTGGATATCTCTTTTAGCATGGAAGATTCCTAAATATTTTTTGAGGATTATATCAAATGTTTTTAATATATTTGGTTAGCTAGATCAGCAACGATCTAGCTATTTGAGTATTTTAGAGTTCACTTTCGTGTTTAGCAAGATAATCAGCTACACCTTCAGCATCAGCTTTCATACCCTCTTTTCCTTTTTCCCAACCTGCTGGGCAAACTTCACCATGCTCATTTGTAAATAGCATCGCATCTACCATTCTAATCATCTCATCGATATTTCTTCCAAGTGGAAGGTCATTGATAACTGCATGTCTGATTGTTCCATCTTTATCGATTAGGAAGCTTCCTCTAAGAGCAACTCCACCATCTAGTAATACATCATAATCTTTTGAGATTTGTTTATTTAGATCAGCTACTAGTGGATATTTAACTCTTCCAATACCACCTTTTTCAACTGGAGTCTCTCTCCAAGCAAAGTGTGAGAATTGACTATCAACTGAAACACCGATTACATTGATACCTCTACTTTTAAACTCATCTATTCTGTGTGAAAATGCGATGATCTCAGATGGACATACAAATGTAAAATCTAGTGGATAGAAAAACAAAACTGTTCCCTTCTCTCCAAAGTTTTTATATAGGTTAAAATCCTCTACAATTTTTCCATCTTCTAAAACTGCTGCAGCTGTAAAATCTGGTGCTTTTTTTGTTACTAACATTACTTCTCCTTATAAAGATTTTTAGTGGATAAATATTATCCAATTTTTCTTAAATGCTACTGACTTCATAGATTTATGAAGATAAAATGATACTAACAATTAGATTATTTAATAATGAAAAATAATAATAGTTTTGCTTTTTTTGGATAAACTAAAAAAAGCAAAACTTAAAAGGATTTTTGATGAGAATACTTTTTTCTATATTATTAATAGTAGGTTATCTTCAGGCTAAAAACAGCTGTCTTGAGTGTCACAAAGGTATCCAAGATATCAAAGATAAAAACTCAAAAATGATGAAGGCAATTTTCAAGAAAGCCAAAGAGGCAGGAGCTGCTGGTAATGATTGCGTGGTTTGTCACGGTGGAAATCCAAATGAGAGTGACAAAGTCAAGGCTCATAGTGGTACATTGGAGTATTTTGAAGAGAATGAGGGACCTCAAGATTTTTATCCATATCCTGCAAGCCCATGGATTAATGAAAACACTTGTGGAATGTGTCACAAAGAGCAGGTGATGGCTCAAAACAACAACCTCATGGCAACAGAGCAGGGTAAAATCCATGGTGCTTTATGGGGATTTGGTGCAAAAGATGGATATAACCATACCTATACTAACTTTGGAGGAAGTTCTCCTGATCCTCATGAAAGGCTAGGAACTAAAGTATATAAAAAATATATGCAAAGACTCTCAGAACTAGAGCCTCAAGGTTTCAAATCAAAAACCAAAGAGCTTCCAAAGGCTCCTACAGCTGATGAAGTACAAAAAGATCCATCACTTGCAGTATATACATATCTTAGGCAAGAGTGTCTTAGGTGCCATACTGGAGGAAAGGGTAGAAAAAGAAGAGGAGATTACAGAGGAATAGGGTGTGCAAGTTGTCACATACCATACTCAAACTCAGGTCTTTATGAGGGAGATGATAAAAGCATTGATAAAAATGAGACAGGACATCTTCTAGTTCACTCAATACAGAGTTCACGAAAAACCAAGGTAAATATTCATGGTATAGAGTATTCAGGTATTCCTGTGGAGACTTGTACCACTTGTCATAACCGTGGAAAGAGGATAGGTGTCTCTTATCAAGGACTGATGGAGACCGAGTATAAAGCTACTTTTGATGAGCATGGAAATGCCCAACCAAAACTCCACACAAAAAGATATCTCCACTTAACAGAAGATATTCACTACTCAAAAGGGATGCTTTGCCAAGATTGCCACACTTCAAATGATATGCATGGAGATGGATTTTTTAGAGGTGCCAATCTAGGAGCAGTTGAGATCGAGTGTCAAGATTGTCACGGAACTCCAGATAAATATCCTTGGGAATTGCCTCTTGGATATTCAGATGAGTTTGACACGAAGCCAAAAACCGGTAAGCCAAGAGGTGTGACAAAGACTCTTGCTGAGTATCTTAAAAAAGGATCTATCCCAAAAGATATAGGAGAAGGTTTTTTACTATCAGCTAGGGGTAATCCTCTAACAAAGGCGATTAAAAAGGGTAACAAAGT
>CAZYJF010000033.1:0-11146 GCA_964647715.1 uncultured Sulfurospirillum sp.
GACTATCGTTTTGATCTGTGTGATCTTGGGAGTGGTATTGAAGATTATGAGACAAACTACAGACCACAGATCAAAGGATCTCCAAAAATTGTCAAGGGAGTTATCAATCAAGCCTTAAGTTTTAACGGAACTAATGACTACTTGAAACTTCCTACAATGGATGTGGACTATAGCAACGGTTTTAGCTTTAGTGCTTGGGTCAAATTTAATCAAAAAAGTGGTGATGGGAAAAATTGGGAGACAATATTTAGCTTTGGAAATGATGATAGTGGAAAAAGTTATGGTGATAAACACAAAAGTGAGATTTGGCTAAATCGATACTACAATGAGAACAAACTATACTTTGCCTTTACAAATGGCGACAGAGATGATCTATGTGGTGATATAAAGACAAAATACAATGTCATCAAACCAGGAAAATTCCAGCACATAGTAGTAACGATAGATCATGACAACTATCCTCATATCTTTATAGATGGAAGAGAAGTTGAAGTTGAAGTTGCTTGGCATAACAGAGGTGGTGCTTGTGAATTGCCATCAGTTAGTAGAGATTTATGCTACATTGGAAAGCCAAATGATGAGTGGATGGGTATAGATAATGACGGAAGAACACATGATCACAAAGATAATAATCTCTTTGATGGTGTGATAGATGAAGTAAAGGTCTATAATCTAACACTAGCTCAAAATGAGATTCAAAAACTTTATCATGAAGAGAGATACAGTAAAAGAGAAGCAACTATATGTGGAGGTACACCAACACCAACACCAACACCAACTCCGACACCAACCCCTACTCCGACACCTACTCCATCAAACAATAACTTTATCGTTATAGATGCAAATAGCAATGACTGGGTCAATATAAAAGGCTTTGAAGAAAATAACAATATGATAAAAGGCTATACTGACAGCAACTATCTTTATCTGCTTTTTAAAACTAGCTCGATAAAAGATCCACAAGTTATCTGGTTTATCGATAGTGATAACAATTCACTAACTGGACATCAAGCTAGTGATTGGAAAAAAAGTGGTGCAAACTTTGCGATAGGAACAACAGGAACTATCTACATCGCAAAAACAAACGACAGTAGTTGGACTTGGGATGGTGAGACTCTTGGAAGTGTGGATGAGTTTATAAATAAAAATGGCACCATAGAACTAAAGGTAAATAAAAATCTCTTTCATCTATCAAACACTTTTAGAATTGGTGCTAGGATCGAACAAAATCCTGACTCGATCGCTATCCCACCTGCAAATATGCTAACTCTACACAATCAAAGTAGCATAAGAAGTGCATTTGATGAAGTCAAAACGATACTTAAAAAATCTGGTTCATCATATATCTGTGTAGGGGATAGTACTAGAGCTGATGATCTTCATTTTAATAACGATAGAGTATTTAAGATAATAAAAACTGCTCTTGGTACCAAAATACATTCCGTACTTGAAGCACACTCTGGTGTGAGTGCCAAAACTTGGGCTACTAGCAATCTTGTGGATGATGTGATAGCTGATATACCAAATAGTGGAGCGAACAGTGTAGTAAATATCTCTCTTGGGATCAACGATGTTAGAGCTGGCCAGACAAAAGATCAGATATTAAACTATCTAAAAAGTGGTATCTCCAAAATTCTTGCAAAAAAACCAAATACAAAGATCATCCTAACGATGCCAAATCTACTCATAGGAGTCGATTCTACACCTTTTGTACAAGCATATGAAGAGCTATCTAAAACTTATCCTATGATTGATACAAGAGATATCTTTGAGAGTGGTGATCTTAGTCTATACAGAGATTCTGATGCACTAGAGTATGGAGAGGGTATTCGTCTTCATCTCTCACAAAAGGGTGAAGAGCTTGTAGCAAAAAGAGTATTAAAGATGATAAAAGATTAGAGATTTTTTAAAGAAAACTCAACCCTATGGGGCTTTTGAAAATAAAAATAGTAGATGAGATAGATCAAAAGCCCTATATATACAAAACCAATTCCCACCATCATCCAAGGAATTGAAAATATCTTTTTTGTGCCTACTATTTTATCATCATACTTTTCTACTTTGTAAGCATTCTTTTCTAGCATATTTACTAAGAGTGTAGTTTTTTCATCTTTGTTTAAATCATCTTGTTTTTGAACCTCTTTGTAAAAGTCATAAAAGACTGCCTCATAAGATGATCTTTGTTTTTTCTCTTTTAAGAGTAGATATATACCGATGGGCAGGGAAAAAATCATAATTATAGTATTCATAGGCACATTATACTAATACTCACTTTGGATATCAGAAATGATTTGATAGACTATCACTAAAAAAGGGAAGTTTTTATATGTTTAAAAATTTTATAAAAGAGTACCCACTTTTTGTATCTTTGATAACTTTGGCTTCGATTATACCTTATGAGCATACTCTATCAAGCTCACATATTGGAAATATTGTAGGATTTTTGATCTTGTTTGGGGTGATTATCTACTCTGCTATGAATGTGGCTCATCATGCAGAAATTTTAGCCCATAAGTACGGAAACCCTTACGGAACTTTGATCTTGACGATTTCGGCAGTTTTGGTTGAGATAGTAATCATCGTTATCATGATGAAAAATGCACACAATCCTACACTCGCTCGAGATACCATATACTCTGCTATCATGCTTGATATCAATGGTCTTTTGGGAGTATCGGCAATCATAGGTGGTATAAAGTATGGAGAGCAACCCTACAATGTGGACTCAACCAATTCATATATGTCTATGATCTTAGTCTCCTTAGGAATTGCTATGGTATTGCCTCACTTTATACCAAGCAATAATCTTCATATATATTACCTTTTTATGATAGCTATGTTTATCTTCTTGTATATCATATTTACAAGAGTTCAGTTAAAAGAGCATAGATACTTCTTTGTCTATCAAGGAGATAACAAGGAAGAACACCACGAAAACACTTCTCATATCAATGGAGTTTATCATGCTATCATATTAGTTGTATCTATCGTGATGATAGGTGCTTTGTCTGAGATATTGTCTGTTTTTATGGAACACAATCTAAAATCTATGGGACTTCCTTTGGCTCTTGGGGCATTTTTCGTAGCCATCATATCTGCTTCTCCTGAGCTCATCACTGCTGTTAAATCATCACTAGATAACGATATGCAAACTGTGGTGAATATAGCTGTTGGAGCCTCACTTGCAACTGTGCTACTGACAATTCCTGCCGTTTTGGCTGTAACTATGTATCTTCATATGCCTATAAATTTAGCTCTAACTCCTATTGAAGGGGTGATGTTGGGACTTACCATACTAGCAGGACTCATACACTTTAATGATGGAGAGACAAATGTCTTAGAGGGATTTGTCCACTTTGTCCTCTTTATAGTATTTTGCTTTTTGATGTTTATCTAGGAGTAGAGATGATAAAGTTTGAAGATAAAGAGTTTAAAAAAGAGGATATCACTAGACTCTATCCAGCAGCCATCATCAAAACAGGCTACAACAACGAAACTACACCAATCAGCCTCGATTGGGTGGATGAACAGCTAAAAGAGGGAAAAAGTGTGGATATTTTAAAGTATGCGATATTTTTCCACACAAAAGATAATGCAGTTACGACATTTAGCTATGAAGATAGAGAGGAGCTTGAAAAAGCTCTTGATCTTTTATCTACTTACTTTTGATGGGCATATATCTTTAAGGTAGCACTCTTTATATTAATGTCTTTACTAGTCTCTAAGATCCATCTTCCTTCACTTTCTTCATCCATAAAAGCGATTGTTCCAAAACTCCACTCATTTACACTGTTTCTTGAACTTTGCATTCTGTTTAAGAGATTTGATCTAGTGCCATTAGCTGAGTAGAGAGTGAGTTTTGTTCTATCAATGGCATTTTTTGATTTAATCTCTAAAACTACATACTCAACTACCAAATCATCATCTATATCAAATTCATATCTTCCCTCATCTGTTTTGATAGCTCTTTGAGTAGATACTTTCTCATCTGCAAGTGGTGAGAATGTTTTTGCAGTTTCTACAGCTTTTTGTGCATCAATAAGACCAAATCCATAATAGTTGCTATAGAGTAATCCTGCACTATTTTCTATCCAGCTTAGATCATCTTTGTCGATTTTTCTTGCTGTATGAGCTATGATATATCTGATATCTCGATAACTTAGTTGTCTGTTTGCCTCTTTCATCAAAGCAACGACTCCTGAAACTATCGCCGCTGAGGCTGATGTACCTTTAAAATCATCTGTGTAGTTGTAGTTTTCATTATATGGAGAATCAAAATGATTGAACTTATTATCATATCCTAGTTTGTCTCCACTAAGATCAGTGCTTATGATACCTCTTTTATCTCCTCCTGGTGCTACACATAAGATATTTGCACCATAGTTGCTGTATAAGGAGAGTTTACCATCGCTATTGCTTGAGCCTACTACGAGGGTATATCTACTGCTTAAAAGAGAGCTAAATTCACTATTGCTAGATTCATTTCCACTTGAGAAGATATAGATGGCAGGATTGGTTTTCATCTTCTTTGAAATCGCATTTAAAACAACTCTATCATCAACAAATCCACTCTCTAAGTCTTCACCCCAGCTATTTGAAAAGATATCTATATCATCCATGCTGACTGCTTCTTTGAAAGTGCTATCAACTGGCTTACTAAATACATTTAAAGCTACCAAGTCCACATTTGGAGCGATTCCCATGATACCCTTTTGGTTATGGGAAGCTGCTATTAACCCAGCTATTGCCGTACCGTGAGATTCATCGATATCAAAATCATCTATCTCTTTTTGAGTTGGAGTTGGATCATTACTTTCATCACTGTATCTGTATGATCTATCAAAATCAATCACACCTTCTAAATCCTCATGATCTGCTTCAACCCCTACATCAACTACCCCAACACTCACCCCATCACCAAGATAATTTTCCCATAGACCATCGATATTGATACCATAATTTTCAAATAGATACCATTGATCTGCGTAGAGAGGATCTTTTGGAGCATTATAATCAGACTTATAGTGGATACTTGTACTATTTAGTTTGTTTCGTTTTGTCTTAGTACTATCTTCACTATAACCACAACCTACAAAAATGATAACTGTTATATATAATAAAATATTTTTTAGCATAACATTCACAAAAGCAATTGATGTTCCAACTTTTCTCTTGTGATTTGTACTTAACTATTTTTTAAATATGACGATATTGTTTAAACGAAAAATGATCTACAAAAAGGAATATTCTATGACAAGAGATGCTATTTTAGAAAAAGTTAAATCCTTCCCACCATTAGACGATACAGTATCAAAAGTGATGGAAATCTGCAATGATGAAAATGGCTCAGTTGGGGATTTGGTAAAAGTGATTGAGGCTGATCCTATGACAATGGCAAATATACTAAAGGCTGCAAATAGCCCACTGTATGGATTTAGCCGTGAGATAAAGAGTATTAATCAAGCTGTGTCTATCTTTGGGATGGATACGGTTAAAGGTTTTGCATTCTCTTCATTTTTACAAAAAAAACTTGATCTAAATATCAAGCCTTATGGTCTTGATGATAAAGGTTTTATAGATTTGACAGAGATGCAAAATGCACTTACGCTCAACTGGTTAAAAAAAGATAAAAGCAAACTAGAGACTCTGTCATTAACCTCTTTTTTGATGGATATGGGTAAGATAATCATTTCAAATCTTCTAGAAGAAGAGGGATTAGAAAAAGCTTTCCAAGAAAAGGCAGAGCAGACTACTTTACTTTTGGAGCTTGAAGAGTTAGAAAAAGAGTTTTGTGATATTAGCAACGAAGAGATTACTGCTATCGTCTTTGAGGAGTGGAATTTCGATGAAAATATGTGTAATTCAATTAGACATCTAAATCACCCTGAAAATGCTGATGAAAATATAAAAGTCTATTCTCAAATCCTACAAGTAGTAAAAACTGCAACAACTACTCAAAATATAGCTCAAGAAGAAAAGCTTGAAAATGCTCTTAAACTATCTCAAGAGTATGGACTCGATACTGAGTTGTTAAAAGAGGCTATCAAGATCCAATTTCAAGAAGCAACTGCATAAATATATAGTGATATAATACTCTTTAAAGATGAACTTTAAGGAGTATTATCATGAGAGGTTTAATCACAGCTTTATTGATAGCTGCTTTTTTCTTCGGTATATCGATGCCATTTTTTACTCCATCTCATGCCCAACTTATAGCAGTCGTAGCATTTTTGGTGGCTTGTTGGACAAATGGAGCTTTGCCACTTGGTGTTGTATCACTTCTACCTATCATACTTTTTCCTGCTCTTGGGATATTGAGTGTCAAAGAGGTAGTTCCAAATTACTCAAAGTCGATAATATTTTTATTTCTTGGTGGATTTATGCTGGCGATTGCTATGGAAAAGACAAATCTTCATAAATATTTGAGCCAAAAACTCTTATCGCTCTTTCCGCATACTCCAAGAGGTGTGATCTATGCACTTGCTACCACCTCAGCACTTCTTAGTTCAATACTTTCAAATACCACTATCACCTTGATGTTGATGCCTTTGGGACTCTTTTTGAGTGAAAATCCAAAGTTAAAAACTAGATTTTTACTTGCTATCGCCTATGGTGCTAGTATTGGAGGGATTATCACTCCTATTGGAACACCTCCAAATATGCTTTTGCTAGGTTTCTTAGAAGATCATAATATTCTAGCTCCTACCTTTGGGGAGTGGGTTATCAAGGTAGCACCTATCGCATTTATCATGCTTTTGTTTGTGCCATATTGGCTTTCAAGGGGTTTGGAAAATGAAGCTCTAGAAAAAAAAGAGAGTTCAAAGCAAAAACTAAACAGTAGCCAAAAAAGATTGTTATATATCTTGATATCACTATCGTTACTACTTATCATCAACACTCCTATAAAGCCATATTATGGAGGTCTTGGCTTAAATGAAAAGCTTATTCTTTTGGGATTTGGTCTATTGATGTTTTTTCCAAAGATAGGATTTTTGCAGTGGGAAGATACAAGAGATATACCTTATGAGATTATCTTTTTATTTGGTGCTGGTTTTAGTATAGCAGTTGCTTTTACCAAAAGTGGACTTGCAGCAGATATAGCTCATAAACTCTCATTTATATCTACTATGCCACTGTTTTGGATGCTTGTTCTTGTGGCTCTTTTTGTATCTTTTTCTACTGAGGTGACATCAAATACTGCCCTTACCTCTATAGCTCTGCCTATATTTTATCAGTTTACTGAAGGTTTAGGCGATAGTGGGCTAGTGTTGATGATGGTAGCAACACTTTCAGCTAGTTATGCCTTTATGCTACCCATCGCCACCCCTCCAAATGCTATCATCATGAGTAGTAGAGTAATAAAGATAAAAGAGATGGCAAAATTTGGAGTAGTTATCAACCTAGTGGGAGTTTTGGTAGTGAGTCTTGTGGCTTATTTTCTGTGGCTTTGAGATCGATGATAAAAACCACCTTCTCATCTTCATATCTGTAGTCAAATTTAAAATGGTGTAGATCAACAATAGACTGCACTATATAAAGCCCAAGCCCAAATCCTTTGTCTCTTTTTTCACCTTGAGAAAATGGCTCTACATAGTAAGACAGAGGATACTTCAAAGCTGATGAGTTGGAGATAATTTTGATCTCTTTTGGGTTTGCTTTGATGATTGCTTTATTGTCGTATGAGAATTTTATGGCATTGTCGATTAAGTTTTTAAGAGCAATTCCCATCAGTTTTTTATCACAGACAAGTATAAAGTCTTCATACTCCTCAACGATATGCTCATCTCTATCTAAGAGTAACTCTTTGGCATAAATGAGAAGCTTAGAAAACTCTACCTCTTGGAGATTTAAAGATATATTTGAGGAAGTTATTTTCTCCACTTGTGCTAGATTTGTGATGATCTCATTCATCCTCTCAAATGCCCTAATCAAGATCTCCTTATCCTCGACATTTTCCAAGCTCTCGGCTACAATTCGCCCCTTTGTGATTGGTGTTTTTAACTCATGCATCATATTTCTCATAAAAAGATTTTTTGAGTTTATCAATCTCTTTATCGATATGATGGCTTCTTGAAAACTCTTGGCTATCTTTCCTATCTCATCATTACCCTGACAATCTATTTGAACATCCAAATTACCTTTGGCAAACTCAGTCACTTGGGCATCTAGCCTCTTTAAAGGCATCAATTTTTTCATGATAATCACATACAAAAATGCAATTACAGCAGATATAAGTGCTAGTAGGAAAAGTGCTATTTCTTGATTATACTTTTTGGGTTTTAAATCTTTTAGCATAAGATGATAACCAAAATTTTGCACATAAATATACTTTGCTCTTTTGGTGACAAATATACGAACTCTACCAAATGAAGACTCTTTTATATATAGAAGTTTTGCATTGTTGATAATATCTAGTTTATCTTTTTGTTTTTCGACCGGAGCTACATTAAAGTATTTGAACAAGCCCTCAAGCTGTTTTTTTGTAGGATAAAATTGAAGCCCAGATAAAAAAGAGTCAGCCATCATCGTATATCTTTGCTTCTCATAGATGATGTATCGTTCTCTATCCCACTTTATAAAGAGGTAAAAAGTGGTCAATATAGCTAAAAAAGCTATGATAAATATAGTGTTGATAAAGGCTGAGATTGAGATATTTTTCATAAAATGCTTAAAGTGTAGCCTATACCTCTTGATGATTTGATGTAGTTGTTGTCTGGATCTATCTTCGCTAACTTTGATCTAATCCTTGAGACCATGACATCGATGTTTTTTTCACTTGCATCATCACTTATAAATTCACTCTCATAGATAAAATCAAGTCTTGAGACTACTCTGTTTTTATATTTGATGAGTCTTCTTAAGATATCATACTCAGCAGGAGTAAGCGAGAGAGGCTCTCCCTTGAAAGTGATACTCAAAGCATCCTCATCCACAATAAAAAGGTTCTTCTTATCTTCTTTAATACTCTTTTGCTCTCTTCTTAGAAGTGATTTTATTCTAGCTACTAACTCTCTAGGATTGTATGGCTTTGGAAGATAGTCATCTGCACCTCTGTCTAAACCTAAAACTTTATCTACTATATCATCCCTAGCAGATGATATGATGATAGGAATAGATGAAAACTCTCGAATCTTCAAAACCACTTCCAATCCATCGAGTTCAGGAAGGGTAAGATCCAAGATCAACAGTGAATAATCACCCTTTTTCAACTCCTCTATTCCAGCTAGAGGAGTCTCTATGTTTGTTATAGAAATATCATGTTTTTTTAAAAACTTTGAAATGATTGAAGCGAGCTCTTCATCGTCTTCAATCATCAAGACATTGATCACCAATTCTCCCTTATCTCATCGCCAACATCAAAATAGTTCCGTATCTATTGACATAGATTCTTTTTGGTCTATTCTTATACCTACTTATCACCTTTTTTAGATCAGAAATATTTGAGATATTGCTATTTTCTATTTGGATTATAACATCTCCTGCTTGAAAACCTGCTCTTTCTGCCCTACTCCTTGGATAAACATCCTCTATCAAAACACCATTTACCGAACTAGACAATCTATACTCTTGCATATTTTGAGTATTTAATTCACTTAGCTTCATACCACCAAGAGCTTTGTCTAGTGATTTTCCAAGTACAAAACCATCTCTAGATCCAAGTTTTGTATCTATTTGGATCTCCTTTTTATCTCTTTCTACATAGAAAGTGTTTTGTGAGTCAGGTTTTAGTGATGCTACAATCTGCTTTAAAGAGGAAGGATCTTTGACATTTTTGTCGTTGATCTTGTAGATAAGATCACCTCTTTTAAATCCAGATTTATATGCTGGACCATCTTCATCCAAGTTTACTACAACTGCACCATTTTGGTGCTTGTAAAGTTGTGCAAGTTCACTATTTAGATCAGAGATAGTCACTCCTAGATATCCTCTTGTAACTTTTCCTGAACTTATCAAAGATGTAACGACTCTTTTTACCATACTAACTGGGATGGCAAAACCTATACCGTTATTTCCACCGCTTCTTGAGAGAATCGCAGAATTGATTCCTACTAATGCACCTCTACTATCTACTAGGGCACCACCTGAATTTCCTGGATTGATTGAAGCATCTGTTTGGATAAAATTCTCATACTGGTTAATCCCTACATGATTTTTATTTAATGCAGAGACTATTCCTTGTGTGACAGTCTCCCCTACTCCAAAAGGATTTCCCACAGCAAAAACAACATCTGCAACTTTTAAATTATTTGAATCCCCTACTTCAATAGGCTTTAAACCATCTGCTTCTATTTTAATGACTGCTAAATCGCTGTCTTTATCAGTACCAATGAGCTTGGCTTCATACTCTTTTGGATCATCTGGCAAAGTAACCGTGATAGAGGTAGCATTCTCCACTACATGGTTATTTGTAACGATATAACCATCTTCACTTAAAATCACTCCTGAACCTAATGCTCCTCTTGGACGAGGATGACTAGGTATCGAGAAGAATCTTCTAAAGTATGGATCTCTCATCAACTCTTGAATCTGTTTTGAATTTGGATCACTTTGAGTAGATTTGATATTGACAACACTTTTCATACTCTTTTGAATCATCGTTGAAAATGAAAGGATCTCTTCTTTATCACTTGGTGTTACCCTCTGAGGATCTGGATCTGCCATTTTTAGATCTATACTATGCAAGTCTCCCTTAGCAAAAAGTACAATTGTACCTAACAGTAATGTAGTTACTACCACTCCTATTTTTTTCATAATTATTTCTCCCTGTGTAACTTTTTTCGTAAGTGGAGTATAAAATAGTAAAATCATTTATATTTAACGAAAGATTAATAGATCATTAATATTCATTAAAAGAAAATTCAAATATAATGGATAAATTTCTTTTAAAGGCTAGAAATGGAGATCAACACCCTTAAAAAACTAGAGAAAAAAGCACAAAAATCTAGTAAATTTGACTTCTTAAGACTTGGACTTGCTCTTATCTTTATCGCGGCTGTTCTTATCTACTCATTCGCTACATCAGGAAATATTCCTAACAATATCTATCTAGCGATAGCTACTATGTTTGGTGCCTATATGGCGATGAATATCGGTGCAAATGATGTCGCTAACAATGTAGGACCTGCGGTTGGAAGTAAGGCTTTGA
>CAZYJF010000034.1:0-10821 GCA_964647715.1 uncultured Sulfurospirillum sp.
AGATTATTTATTATGGCAGAGGGGAAGGGATTCGAACCCTCGGTGGGTTGCCCCACACACGCGTTCCAGGCGTGCTCCTTCGACCGCTCGGACACCCCTCTATTGTAAGGCTTGGATTATATCATATTTTTTTTCTATTTTTATATCTCTCTATCTCATTATATAAAAATTCTAAAATTCTTTGTTGGATTATATAGTTATCTTCATCTTTTTTAGTACATTGAAAAAATCGACTGAGTCTTGCAAGGTTGATCTTTTCTATATATCTAGGTTCCTCTTTTAAAACTTTATCTATATGTTTGATAAGTTCATTTAACTCAAGTTCATTATCTCTAATGATCTTTTGTACATACTCCTTTGTAGTATCGATAAGCATATCTACCCTTGCAGGATCATCTGGATATATCTCTTTAGCTATTTTTTCCAATATCTCCTCTTCGCACTTATCTATCTCTTTGTTTGCACCTATCATTGCAGCTAAAAGTTTAGCTCGAAACTCCAAAGAGGAGTTGTGATAGACAAATATATCACGAAAAAAGAGTAAAAATCTGATTTTTAGCTTCTTTATTAGATCCATCACATCTCCTTTTATATCTATTTAAGCACCATTTGTGTAAAATCAGCTTCCTTAGTGAAAGCACTGAGAAAGTATCGGCTTTTTCAATGCTCTCCTTAAGACCCGTGCAATGGTCACTCAAGGCACAGAGTCAGGGTGGGAACACAGCAGCTCACCTTGTTTGACTATGTGCCGCGGGAACCTTGAGGGGGGTCACTAAGATAACTATCTATCTTTAAAGCCCACTCATAGAAATTTACCCCATTTATTATCGGATTTTTCTCTATCGATCTTAGTATCTGCTCTTTTCCATTGATTAACTCTTTTGACTTGATACCGTGAGATATCGACAAAGATGCCTCTATAAATGCTCCCATCTTATCACAAGCCTTTAAAGCCACTCCATCAATGACATTGAACTTATCTTCATTGTAAGTCTTTAGGGTATCTACAATCTCTATCTTTTTTACATATATCTTGTTTAAAAATTCATCTTTTTTTCCATCACCGTACAATCCAAGCAGATAACTAAACTCATCTCTAAAAGAGTATGGTATAAGAGGTAAGATATCCTGCTCTATTTTTTGTATCTCATACTCACTGATGATATCATCCATACCTTCTATTGAGTACTTAACAGGTGTGATGATATCTCTAGTAAGGGCTTCAGGTAGATCATGGAATAGGGCGGTAAAGAAGTTGTTCTCTAGCCTCTTTTTAGAAGCTCCTATTTTTTTAGAGTAAAAGTAGCTAAATAGTGCAACAATGAGCATATGACCAAGTACTGAAGTATCAGGAATCCTAGGAGTTTGAGCCCACCTCTTTTGAAACCTAAGCCTTCCACTTAGATCGATAAACCTAGATAGTTTCTTTTCTAAAGCTATCTTTCTTACACCTATTAGCTCAAAATAGTCCTCAAGTTCATCATCTACATCTTTTTTTACTTGTTCGATATCATTTAAAAACTGGCTTGTCTGATAGATGATAGAAAATTCCCATCTTGTTGAAAGATAAGAGGCAGCTTTTAGGATAAATCTCTCTTTTTGATGTATAGTATCATCAGTCAAAAACTTTCTAAATCTCTTGATAAACTCACCATCTTCTATATCTTCTATGCTTTCACTTAGGATTGTAAGTACCCAAGAGTTTAACTCTTTTTGTTTTTTTTGTAGTATCTTGTGAAATACATCAGGACGGATATCAGTCACTACCACACGGCGAAGAAGCTCAAAGATACCAGCTTCTACCAAAGCTCCCATATCTACATCACCCTCGATCTTGGCAAGAAGGTATGCTATGATAAATTTGTGGGCTTGTTTATCTAACTCTACAAGCTCCACCATCCTTGGATAATCGTTCCATCTTTGAATTGAAGCGGCAGTGAAGATCTGCTCTATTAGTTTTGGATTTAGCATCTAAGACCTTGCTATTTTATCGCTGTCTATCTCTATGATAGTGTGGACATTCCCTCTTGGATTGAAATCAGCTACTATCTTCATCCATTTTGGCTTTAGTTTTTTATAAAGGGTGTCATATATCTCATTTGCACTATCTTCATGCGAAATGTGCCGATACATAAATGAGTTGATATAGAGTTTGATTGCCTTTAATTCCACTACCCATTTATCAGGACTATACTCCAGATATATAGTGGCAAAATCAGGATAGCCTGATCTTGGACACAGACACATAAACTCAGGCAAGGTGATCTTGATAGTATAATCTTTTTGGTGCTTATTCTCCCAAATCTCAAGATCTTTTTCTAGATCAAACTCTTTTATCTCTTTTTCGCCGTATTTCATAGATCACACATCCAAATGCTTAACATCTTTTGCATGAGTTTGTATATAGACTCTTCTTGGCTCTACCTCATCACCCATAAAGAGTGTAAATGTCTCACTAGCCTCTACCTCATCATCGATGACTACTCTAAGAAGTCTTCTATTTTCAGGATCCATTGTCGTATCCCAAAGCTGTTCAGGGTTCATCTCTCCAAGACCTTTGTATCTTTGGATGTATGCACCTTTTTTGGCTGATTTTTCGACATCACCAAGCATTTTTAGAAGTTCTCTAGGATCTATATCTACCTCTCTTTCAAGTATCTTGCTATAGATATGAATAGCTTCAGAGAAGAGAGGATTTGTCAAGAAACTTTCATTGATCTTGATCTCTTCAAGACCATCAAGGTTTTGGACATATAGATGCACTTCATCATCAGTAACTCTTTTGTTTAGGATATTAAACCCAAGAGAGTGGATATACTCTTCTAATTTTTTATAAAGCTCCTCTCCTTGCAATTTTCTTACATCTGGATTCTCGATAAGATACTGAATAACCTCTAATACATGAAATCTTTTTTCAAGCTCATTTAGAGTGCTTCTGTAAGCTGAGACTATTTTAAACAGTTCTGTTAAATCCTTCTTACCCATACCCTCTAATTCAAGTGCATCGATACCGTTTTCAATCAAAAACTCATTCATAGCTTTATCATCTTTTAGGTAGATCTCTTTTTTACCTTTTTTGTACCTATAAAGCGGTGGTTGAGCTAGATATACATAACCTCTCTCAATCACAGGTTTTAAGAATCTAAAGATAAAAGTCAAAAGAAGTGTCTGAATATGGCTACCATCAACATCGGCATCGGTCATGATGATGATTTTGTGGTATCTTAACTTCTCTTCATCAAACTCTTCTCCGATACCACATCCAAGAGCTGTGATGATGTTGGTTATCTCTTCTGATCTTAGGATCTTGTCTATTCTTGATTTTTCAACATTTAAGATCTTACCCTTTAGTGGTAAAATAGCTTGAAATACTCTATCTCGTCCCTGTTTTGCAGATCCACCCGCACTATCTCCCTCCACTAGGTAAAGTTCTGATATAGATGCATCTTTACTTTGACAATCGGCCAATTTTCCAGGGAGTGTACCGACACTCATACTATCTTTTCTTCTAGTTAAATCTCTAGCTTTTTTAGCTGCTTCTCTACCTCTAGCAGCTGCTAAAGCTTTGTTCATGATAGTTTTAGCTTCTATAGGATTTTCTTCAAAATATTTGTTTAGTTTCTCATAGACAAACTTTTGTACAAGTGGTCTTACATAAGAACTTCCAAGTTTTCCTTTGGTTTGCCCCTCAAACTGAGGCTCAGGAACTTTTACACTTACAATCGCTATCAATCCCTCTTTGACATCATCGCCGGTGATTTTGACATCTTTCTCTTTTGCAGAGGCATTTTGTGAAGCATATTTTGAGATAGCTCTTGAAAGACCTGCTCTAAAACCAGCCTCATGTGTTCCACCATCAGGAGTTTTGATATTGTTTACAAAAGAGTATAGAGTCTCATGATATGAACTGTTATACATCATAGCTACATCTATCTCGATATCATCAGCCTTATCTATGAGTTGCAGTGGTTTTGATATAGGTTCAGCTTTGTTTAGATCTTGAACGAACTCTTTTGTTCCACCCTCAAAGTGGTAAGTTTCATCTTTTCCTACACGGTTATCTTTGAAATTGATAGTGATTCTTGGATTTAGATAGGCTAACTCTTTAAATCTCTTCGAGAGAGTCTCATAATTGAACTCAGTCACTTCAAAGATAGTATCATCTGGCCAAAACTCAACAGTAGTACCAGTTCTATTTGTAGTACCTACCTCTTCAAGAACAGTTGTAGGGATACCTTTTTCAAACTCTTGATAATACTTCTTGCCATCTCTGTTGATCTTCAAGATAAGCTTTTTTGAGAGTGCATTTACTACTGAAACACCCACACCATGAAGTCCACCTGAGACTTTATAAGTATCTTTATCAAATTTACCACCAGCATGAAGCACTGTCAAAACAACAGTAGCTGCTGAAATTCCTTCAGTAGGGTGGATATCTACTGGAATTCCTCGACCATTGTCACTGATGATAGCTGATCCTTCAGTGGTGATCTCGATGTTTATCTTATCACAGTATCCCGCCATAGCTTCATCTATAGAGTTGTCAACGACCTCATAGATCATATGGTGAAGTCCACTTATGTTGGTATCACCGATGTACATTCCTGGTCTTTTTCTAACCGCTTCCAAGCCCTTTAGGACTTTGATATTACTAGCGCCGTAATCTTTTTTCATCGTTTAAAACCTTTATAACATTATTGGCATAACAACCGTTATGAAGTTTTCACTCTTTAATACAAACGGTAATGTTGAGTCATTATACCTTAGTTTAAATTCATTCTTTTCAATATGACTGAGAAAATCTAAAATATATTTACTATTTACAGCCAAAACTATATCTTCATCTAGATCTAAAGTACAATCTAGTTGTGTTCTTCCTTCTAGATTATCATCATTTAGAGATTCAAAAATTATCGCATCATTTTTAAATGTGAGCTTTATCTCTTGAGAGATCGTAGAGATTTGCTTTAAGTGATCTATCATCAAATCTCTATTTAGTGTTAGTTCGTACTTGTTATCTGCTGGAATAATTCTTTGGTAATCTGGAAATTTACCATTTATGAGCTTTGTAAAAAAGTAGAAATTTTCACTCTTTATAATCATAGTGTTTTCATCATAGTAGATCTTCATCTCATCAAAAAAGAGTTTTTGCATCTCACTAATTGCTTTTTTAGGAATGATGATACTCAAATCTGCTGTGCTTTCTTCATCTAAAGTGACTACTGCTAATCTCCTAGTATCTGTAGATACAAAATTTATCTTATCTTTTTTGATATCTATTAATGCACCATTTAATTCATACTTTGGATTATTTGAATCTATAGAGGGTAGTATCTTTTTTATAGCTTTTAGAAAGTGTATAGGTTCTATACTAAACTCATTCTTACCATCAAAGGATGGAAAGTCTGGATACTCTGAAGCATCAAACATAGGAAATTTAAATTTTGAACGATTTTGTTTTAGAAATAAAAAGTCATTATCTACTGTAAGAGTGATATCATCATC
The DNA here is from genome assembly GCA_964647715.1 of uncultured Sulfurospirillum sp. Lineage (GTDB taxonomy): Bacteria > Campylobacterota > Campylobacteria > Campylobacterales > QNZT01 > QNZU01. The sequence goes on from CAZYJF010000034.1 coordinate 5,506, forward strand.
TTTTAGAGTTTTAACGATATCTAGTAGTTTCTTACCATTTGCAGTAGCTAATCCTGCTTGTTCAATATTTACATTTTTTGTTTCCATCTCAAGACCTAGTTCAAAGTCTGTTGCTTTTAGAGTTAATACTCCATCATGTGCATTTAGAAGAATGTGTGATGTAATATGTGAAGAGTCTTTTTTATCCAAAAAATTAAGAGAGTTTATGAGCATCTGTTCAAAAACATTTTTGTTTACCGTGAGATTCATCTAAATCCTTTTATATATAAAATTTTATAGTAATAGTAGTAGCCTTGTTGAAAATGTGAAAACAGTTACTAAATACCCATATTCTAGTGTAATTTGCATTAATAACTTTTTATTTTTTTTCACATTTATTCACAAAAATCAATCAAAGCTAATCTCCTTCACTATAAGTTATGATGTTTTTTAACTCTTCTACTCTCAATTTGAAGTTTTCATTTTCATCTAGGAGTTCATTTATCTTCTTGATATTGTGTGAGACAGCTGTGTGATCTTTCATACCAAAATATTGAGCAAGAGCTGGCATTGAGTTTGATGTGAGCTTACGAGCTAGATATATACCTATCCTTCTGGCTTCTACGATATTTTTGGATCGTTTTTTTGATTTTATGTCGCTTGGCTTGACATTTAACTCTTTTGATATTACTTTGATTATCTGTTCTAGAGTGATATTTTTCTTTTTCTCTTTGATGATATCTTTCATCACATCTTTTGCAAAATCGATAGTAATTTCTAGATTTGTGATAGATGAATATCCATTTAGAGTGACTATGGCACTCTCTATCTCTCTGATATTTTCTCCCATGTTTATAGCTATGTAGTTGATGATCTCATCATTTAAGTTGATGTTGTTTTGTTCACACTTTGTTTTGATGATGGATATCTTTGTTTCAAGCTCTGGTGGTTGGATATCTACCATCATACCCCATTCAAAACGGCTCAATAATCTATCTTCGATACCGGCAATCTTTTTTGGAGGTTTGTCAGAGGTCATAACGATCTGCTTTTCTTCTGCATGAAGGGCATTGAAGGTGTTAAAAAACTCTACTTGGGTTTCCACTTTTCCCGAGAGAAACTGTATATCATCGATGAGTAGGTAGTCACACTCTCTATACTTTTGTCTGAATCTATCTGTGGTTTTCTTTCTGATGCTTTCAGTAAAATCATTCATAAACTGTTCACTTGTGGTGTAGATGACCATTTTTCCCATGAAAGTTGCTTCATTTCCTATGGCATGAAGAAGGTGGGTTTTGCCAAGACCTGAAAATCCATAGATAAATAGAGGGTTATATAGAGTTCCAGGATTTTCACTTACAGCTTTGGAAATGGCATAAGCTACTTGGTTTGAACTACCTACAACGAAGTGTTCAAACAGATATGAGGGGTTTAAAGATACATTTTGTCTGTTTTCGTCTTTATTTGGGCTATTTTTTGCCTGATTTTTGCTTTGCTGTGAAAAACTGCTTACGATGACTTCTATTTTGGGTTTTATACCGGTTTTTAGTTCAAAAAGATGCTGGAGTTTTTTTGAGTATTTAGTATTAATCCAAGTTGAAATTATTTTATTAGGTGCTTTGATGACGATAAGATCGGATTTGGAGCTCTCTTCATCAATGCTTATATTCTTAATATATCGATTATATTCACTCTGGCTTATCTCTTCTTTTAATGCCTGTAAAACCTCATCATAAAGCACTTTTTTATACCCTTTATTCAATATTTATTCACATTTTATATTCACATGTGAAAAGTTTATCACATTTAGCTTTAAAGTGTCAGTTTTTGGGTAATTTACGAAAAAATATTCACATAACATTCACATCGAAGCTTTAAAATCTGCCAAATTTTATAGTTCTTCACAAATTTAATTAGTTATAATATTTTTAATATATATAAATATGCTCATTTTTTTAAAAAATGTTGAAGTTATTCACAGTGTGAATTTTATGTTAATAAATTAATATATCGGAATAAGTATGACAATCTTAGGAATTGATCCAGGCACCATAAATTGCGGGTATGCGATAATTAAAAAAAATGGTCAAAATGTGAAATTAATTGAAGCCGGCTTAATAAAAATAAGTGAAAAAATACTTCAATATCAAATCACACAGCTAACTGAAGCAATAGATCAAATATTTAATAATCATCATATAAATGAAGTAGCCATTGAAGATATCTTTTATGCTTTTAATCCTAAGAGTGTTATAAAGTTAGCTCAGTTTAGAGGTGCTTTGAGTCTAAAAATACTTCAAGTTCATGGAAATTTTAGTGAATATACACCCTTGCAAGTGAAAAAAGCTGTCACAGGTAATGGAAAAGCACAAAAAGAGCAGGTAGCATTTATGGTGAAAAGGATTTTAAAAATCAACAAAGAGATCAAGCCTCTTGATATAACAGATGCGATGGCTGTGGCGATAACTCATTCTCAAAGAGTAAAATGAGCTGTACTATATGAAAATATTGACGATATTACAATCAAATCAAATATAAAGGGAAAAATATGAAGAAAAGATTATCCATATTTTTAGGGACTATGATCCTAGTGACAAATTCATTTGCTAATTCGACAGATGAAAAGGGTATCTCTATCGGTGGAGATGTTTCACTATATGGACTTGGTTTAAATGCAAAGATGAAAATAGGTGATAGCTTTGGGATAAGAGCTGGATTTGATAAGTTTGAGAAAAATGATATCGAAATCAATGTCGAAAATGAAGGTGACATAGATACGAAGTATGAGTTTGATGCGAATTTGCAGGACTTTTTCATAGTGGGTGATTATCATCCTTGGAAGGGTAGCTTTAGAATCAGTGGTGGTATGATGATAAATGGTACAACTTTAGATGGTGTGATTACTCCTAAAGCAAAAGCAGATAATGACATAGAGTTTGAATTTAACGGTCACAAATATTCAACAAAAGATGTAGGTAGTGTAAATACTAAAGTGGATTGGGATCCTATAGCTCCATATGTTGGTATTGGTTGGGATACATCGTTTGACAAGAAGGAAGGTTGGGGATTTATCTGTGATCTTGGAGTAGCTTTTAACGGATCTGCCAAAGCTACCTATTCTATCAACTATGGTGAAGCTCTTAAAGAAAATCCAAATGACAATGCACTGGAAAAAGAGGCAAAGAGGCTATCAAGAGAGAGTATCAAAAAAGATCTTGATGAAGAGAAGTTAAAGCTTCAAGATGATTTGGATGATTATAAGATCTTGCCATATATCTCACTAGGTGTAAATTATAAATTTTAAGGAAATAGATGAGTGTCTTAGAGCATTTTAAAACTATATGTACCATCCCCCACTGTTCTAGTAATGCTGAAAGATTAAAAGAGTTTTTGATCTCTTTTGCGAAAGAGAGGGGTTATGATGTGGAGATTGATGAAAAAAACAATATCTTAGCTTATGGTGGTAGTAGAAATATCGCCTTTCAAGCACACTACGATATGGTATGTGTAGGTAAAGCTCCAAATATAAAGCTAGTATATGAAGATCAGTACTTAAAAGCAGATGATAGTTCACTAGGTGCTGATAATGGCATCGCAATTGCAATGATGATGGAAATGATGGATGATAGAGTGGGTGGCGAGTATATATTTACCTCTGATGAAGAGATAGGTCTTATAGGTGCTAGTGCTTTGAGATTTGATCTAAGATCTAAGTATATGCTAAATCTAGACAGTGAAGATGAAGCAGAAGTATATATAGGATGTGCAGGAGGAGTAGATCTCAAAGCTACAAAGAGGTATGAAAAGAGTTTCTTGGAGGGAGATTTTTATGAGATTTGTATCAACGATCTACCAGGTGGACACTCTGGAGTAGAGATACACAAGGATATCCCAAATGCCATCAAACTCTTTGGAGAGTTCTTAAAAGACAAAGATGTCAAAATCGCTTTTTTAAAGGGTGGAGAGAGGATAAACTCCATCCCCTCATCTCTTCGAGCAATCGTCAGTTCATCTGATATGATTTCAAGTACAAAAAATATAGATGTGCTTAGATTTCACGGAAGATTTGAAGTGTGCGAAAACTCAAATGAGATCATATCCGTCATAAATAACTTCAAAAATGGAGTCCTAAGCTACAACGATGAACTAAATGTTCCTCAAGATAGTATCAATCTAGCCCTTATCGAACTAAAAGAAGATGAGTTAGTCATCGAAGCATCTGCTAGATCGATGGATTCAAAAGACTTGAACGGTATAGGCAAAGAGTACAAAAAATATCTAAAATCTTTTGGTTACAGTGTAAAAAAACATGGAAAATATCCAGCTTGGAAACCAAAGATCAATGACTTTTCCAAAACAGTATGTGAAGTAACAAAAGAGATCTTTGGAGAGTGCAAATACAAAGCGATACATGCAGGTTTGGAGACAGCTATCATATCTGATCTATATCCAGACATAAAGATAGCCTCTATCGGACCAACCATCATATCCCCTCACTCAAAACATGAAAAGGTTGATCTAGAGAGTGTGGATAGGGTGTATAAAGTGGTGAGAAAGATCGTGGATAGAGTGGGAGAGTTGTAGAGAGGCTTGGAAAGATGTGGAAAGATGTATAGATTTGAAGATGGGGATGATTTTTTAGAGTTTTATGTAGGTGATGATTCTCTTCATGAGTTGAATGGAGAAGATACAGTTGTCTCGATGGTCTTTTCCATTAACGGCTTTTCAGGTAGAGGAGGAGTCTATATCTTAGATACAGAATTAAAATCTTTCGCAAATGAAATTCTTCAACTAGAGGAGAAAAGAAAAGGAGAAGCAAAACTTATCTCATCCATAGGTGATATTAGTTTTGAGATGAGGTCTATTGATAATTTGGGTAGTAAATTTGGTATCATTTGTAAAGTTGTCGATTATGGTTATCTTGGGGATGAATATATCACTTATGAAGCAAGTGCATTTATGAAAATTGATGCTAATCAATTAGTCGAATTCTCGCAAGAAAGATGGATATCTGCATATGTAAGATAAATTAAGTCATTCAAGCGACTAATTTACCAAAATCTTCAACTGCGACTGAAATTTCTTTAGACACTTTCTTGCCATTTTGAATGGCTATAAACTCTTTTTCAATCTGTTTTAAAACTTTGGCTTCAAAATATTTCTCTCCACAAAATTCGCATTGAAGAGCTGGAACATTTTGAAAAATCATATATTTCCCATCATGTTTATAAGTATATTCTACAAGAGTATCTTTGATATTTTTATTTCCACAAAAACTGCAACTTTTTATCATTTTTTACTCCTTTGGTATGGATTTTTAAATTTTGGAGGTGTTGG
>CAZYJF010000035.1:0-9107 GCA_964647715.1 uncultured Sulfurospirillum sp.
AGAAACCACTATGTAGGAAGAACTTTCATCGAACCTATACAAGAGATGAGAGATCTAAAAGTTCGTTTGAAACTCTCCCCTATCAAAGAGGTGATTAATGGCAAAAGATTGGTAGTCATTGATGACTCTTTGGTTCGAGGTACCACTGCAAGACAGATCATCAAGATGCTAAAAGAGGCAGGAGCAAAAGAGGTTCATCTAAAATTAGCCTCCCCTCCTATCAAACACCCTTGCAAATACGGTATAGATACTCCAAGCTACGAAGAGTTAATCAGTGCAAATATGAGTGAAGATCAGATAAGAGAACATATAGGAGCCGATTCACTCTCATTCTTATCAATCGAAGGATTAAAAAAGAGTCTAGGAGAAGATAGAGATTACTCACTTGTCAGCTTTGATGGCGATTATTTTATATCTTAACTTACAAAAAAGTAGTCTAATCTTCTAGACTACTCAAAAAAATATTAAAGTATTTTCATTATTGACCGATATACATGTAAATAATTTTACTAAGGATCGCTCTAATGAAAATAATAATATCTCTTATTTTTTCTTTTACTCTACTTTTTGCAAACAGTTACAACTTAGATGATAAAATAGTTGAATTTGAAAATAACAAAGAAGCTGGATCTATCGTAATAAAGACTCACGATAGAAAACTCTACTATATACTAGATAATTGGACTGCATATGAGTTCCCAATAGCTGTTGGGAAAAGACCAAAAGATAGATTTTATGGGATATTCCAAATCTCAGCAAAAGCAAAATGGCCAAGCTGGAGACCGACACCTTCAATGCTAGAAAAAGATCCGTTTCTACCAGAAGTCGTAAAGGGTGGCAGGTCAAATCCTCTTGGTGCTAGAGCCTTGTATCTAGGAGATTCAGCATATAGAATTCATGGTACCAATAACCCAAGATCTATTGGAAGATTTGCCTCTCACGGATGTATCAGGATGTATAACAAAGATGTAAAAGAGCTTTATAACTTAGTAGATAGATACAGTTTAGTCTATGTTGAAAGATAGATAAAATTTATAAACCCTTAAGAACTCTTCTGATAAAATCTTACTTGACTGACAGTCGGTCTAAGTAAAAAGGAGAGTTTTTGCCAATCATCGTAAACAAAGAGAAAAAAAGAGCTTCTATTGCTCTTGCTTCAAAAGATCTGCTTGTCCAAAACAACATAGATGAGATCACCATTTCACAGATCGCAAAAAATGCTGGTATTGGTAAAGGGACTTTCTACGAATATTTCAAAGATAAAAATGAGCTTCTTTTTGAGCTAGTAGAACAGCTCATGACCGACTACAATAAACACATAGAACAAAAAATAGATCTCAAAAAGAGTGCTAGAGAAAAGATCAAAGTCTTTTACGAATTTTTCTACACGAAAGAAGCCAAAGATTTTAGAACACTCTATCAAAAATTTACAGCCGTATCACTTCTATCTCCAAGCAAAGAGATTATAGAATTTCAAACAGGCTGTTTTGATTTTTATCAAGAATGGGTAGGCAAGATTATTGAAGAGTCTATCAAAAATGGCGAATTAAAACCACTAGCAAAAGATCTAATTCTTTGTATGTTTGCGATGGGTAAAGGGATGTTCATTATGTCAAAGACCACAACTTCCATCTGCGATCTAAAAAAAGAGATAGACAAGATTGTAGATGATGTCTTTATATTAGTAGAAAACAAAAAAGGGGAGAGTAAATAGATGTACAAAAACTTAGAAGAGTTGATGAGACGATATGGAGCATGGATTGCTGATAATCCTAAAAAGGTTATACTCTTTGCACTGCTACTAATGCTACCATTTTTGGTACATGTGCCACAGATCAAGTTTGATACATCAAATGAGGGATTTTTCCACCCAGAAGATCCGATCTTGCTTGATTACAACAAATTTAGAGAGCAATTTGGAAGAGATGAGAGAATCGCCGTTGCCATAGAAGACGACAATATCTTCTCACTCAAGTTTCTACAAGAGCTAAAAAACCTACACGAAGATCTTGAAAATGGTGTTCCTCACCTAAATGACATCACTTCACTCTACAATGTTCGAAATACCAGAGGCAAGGGTGATGAATTGCTGACTGATGATCTTCTTGATCCTTTCCCAAGCTCAGAAGAGGAGGTTCAAGCTATCAAAAAAAGAGCTTTAGAATCTCACTTTTATAAAGATCTCTTTATCTCAAGAGATGGCAAGATGACTACTATCGTACTAGAAACCGATGCATATTCACAAAAAAATTCAAACAAATCAAACGAAGATGATCTTAGTGGTGGATTTGAAGATGAAGCTCCAAAAGACAAAACTTCCAATGCCAAAAGGGAGTTTTTGACAGATGAAGAGAATGCCGAGGTAGTCAATGCTGTAAATAAGATAGTACAAAAATACAAAGACAAAGGCTTAAAAATCTATGTAGCAGGATCACCTTCAGTTCTTCATGGATTAAAACAGCAGATGCAAACAGATATGCAAAAATTTACAAGGGTGACATTTCTAATCATCATCATATTTTTATTCTTAATGTTTAGACGAATTAGTGCTGTTGTATATCCTTTGATTGTGATTATCTTATCACTCCTTGCAACTATCGGCTTGATGGCATGGACAGGAGTTCCTTTCAAACTACCTACTCAAATCGTCCCATCACTCTTACTTGCCGTGGGAGTTGGAGCTAGTGTGCATGTGCTCTCGATATTTTTCGATAGATTCAATGAAAGAGGCGATAAAAAAGAGGCTATCGCTTACACCATGGGACACTCAGGACTTGCAATCGCTATGACTTCAATCACTACTGCTATTGGTGTAGGATCATTTGCAGGAAGTGAAGTACTGCCTATATCTGATCTTGGAACTTTTGCATCATTTGGAGTCTTGGCATCACTGCTTTTGACTTTGACACTACTTCCTGCCCTACTTTCAGTCACAAAATTAAAACCAAAGGTCAAAAAAGGACCAGATGCACTAGATCGTCTAATGAAAAAGCTAGCCTACATCCCCGTGAGATTTTATAAACAAATCATAGCTATAAGTGCTATCTTGGTGACTATAGCACTATTTGCCGCTTCAACTATTGAGCTTTCACACAATGTTTTAAAGTGGTTTCAACCGACAAATCCTCTTAGGATAGCCACTCAGATAATTGATGATAAGTTAAATGGAACAGTTACCATAGAAGCGGTCGTAGATACTCAAAAAGTCAATGGTTGGCAAGATCCAACACTTCTAAAAAAGCTAAATGATTTAAGCAGTGAGCTTGAAACTTACAAAGATCCTTACACTCATATCGGAAAGGTAGTATCTCTTGCTACGATTGTAAAAGAGACAAACAAAGCTCTACATAGTAATGATGAAAAATTTTACACCATACCAAAAGAGAAGGATTTGGTAGCCCAAGAGTTGCTTCTGTTTGAAAACTCAGGAAGCGATGATCTTGAAGATGTAGTAGATAGCCAATTCTCAAAAAGTAGAACTACCATAAAACTTCCTTGGATCGATGCTGTAAAAGCTAGAATGGTACAAGATCACATCACTAAAAGATTTAACGAAACATTTAGTGAGCAAAAGGTGACGATTACTGGTATCATACCTCTTTTGGTAAACACCTTTGACAATGCCATTAGATCATCAGTAAAGAGTTATTTGATAGCCTTTGTGCTAATAACACTTATGATGATGCTGATCTTTAGATCGATTAGACTAGGGCTTTTGAGTATGATCCCAAATCTAACTCCTATAATTTTAGGACTACTTATCATGGTCATCAAACCGATACCTCTTGATATGTTTACTCTGCTTATCGGAAGTATCGCTATTGGACTAGCAGTAGATGACACTATACATTTTATGCACAATTTTATGCGATACTATTATGAGAGTGGAAGTAGCAAAGAGGCGATTGAGCATACATTCTTTACTACAGGTAAAGCGATGGTGATTACAAGTGCTGTGCTTTCGCTCGGATTTTTCGCATACACGATGGCCCAAATGATCTCGGTGCAAAACTTTGGGTTCTTGACTGGTTCGGTTATACTGTTGGCACTATTGGCTGATCTACTACTAGCACCGGCTTTGATGATAGTAGTAGCCAAAAAGGGCTGGATAAAAACAAAAAATAAAGGATAATAGATGAAAAAAGAGATTTTAATAGCACTAAGTTTAGCTTGTAGCCTATTTGCTACAAATATGATGGCAGATGATCCAAAAGCAAGAGAGATAATGCAAAAGGTTGATGCAAGAGATGACGGTAAGAGTATAAAAGAGGATCTACTAATGGTACTAATCGACAAAAACGGTAAAAAAAGAGTCCGTGATCTAAAGTCATACAGCAAAGATTTTGGAGAGGATGAGCATAAAATTATGTTTTTTAAATCTCCTGCAGATGTTAAAAATACAGCATTTTTGACATATGATTATGATGATCCAAGCAAAGATGACGATCAGTGGCTGTATCTGCCGGCTCTAAAAAAAGTAAAAAGAATCCCAAGTGCTGATAAAAGTGGTAGCTTTATGGGATCAGATTTTAGTTACTTTGATATGACAGATAGAGATTTGGAAGATTATGATTTTAAGCTTTTAAAAGAGACTAAAGTTAGAGGACACGATGCATGGGTCATTCAGGCAATCCCTAGAAATAACAAAGTGATAAAAGAGTCAGGCTACACAAAAAGTGTGGGAATTGTGAGAAAAGATAACTTCGTAGTAGTTAGATCGATAAACTTCATGAAGCACGGCAAAAAGAAATATATGGACATCAAAAAGATGCATGAGCAAGATGGAGTATGGGTTCCTGATGAGATCACGATGACTACCAAGAAGGGAGATCACACTGTCCATAAAACTATCTTGAAGTTTGACAACATCGAGGTAAACAAACCATTAAGTGATGATCTATTTACTACAAGAAGATTAGAAAAAGGTTTATAGGAGAGGATATGAGAGGAGCTTTAAAATACTTAAGTCTAGTAGTGCTATGCACTCAAGTAGTGGCTGGTGATATAGATGATGATCTTGCAGGTTTTGATGATGAAGTTAGCCCAAAAGTAGAAAAAAGCTCCTCTTCAAATTCGAAGAGCACTTCAAAAAAGAGCACAGATGATCTGCTAAGTGGCTTTGATGATGAAGAAAGCAGTAGTGATGTAGTAGCTAGTGAAAGCTCTAAAGATAGCAACACTACTACTGCCAGTAATGATACTCAAAAAGATGACTTGCTAGATGGCTTTGATGATGATAGTGAACAAAAAGAAGCAGCCATCAAAAAGCCTTTTTTAGAGGGACTTAGCGGTTCATTTTCAGAGACATTTGCCTATTCGTTTAACGGCAAAGGTAAAGATAAGGGACTCTCTATGGCAAAAAGCTCCCTCTTTCTTGATTATGAGCATAAGTTTTACAACGGATGGAAATTCAAAACCAATGCCAAAGCCTATTTTGATGCTCTTTATAAGTTAAGAGATGATGAGCCTTACACCAAAGAAGAAAAAGATGCATTTGAAGATGAGATCAGACTCTACGATGCCTATTTGGAAGGAAGCATCACAGAACATCTTGATTTTAGAGTAGGAAAACAAGTAGTTGTATGGGGTAGAAGTGATACGATTAGAGTAACAGATATCCTAAACCCTCTTGACAATCGTCGCCCTGCCCTTGTCGATATCGAGGATTTGAGACTACCGATTGCGATGGCGAAGTTTGACTACTATGTGGATAAGTGGAGAATCACTCCCATAATGATCTTTGAGCAGAAGTTTTCACTCAATCCACCCTTTGGAACACCCTTCTATCCAGTAGCTTTTAAATCTCCAAGCAATGAAGACTACCACGATGTAACAGGAGCTTTAAGTGTAGGTGGGGAGTTTAGTGGATGGGATCTAAATCTCTATCTTGCAAACATCTACCAAGATAGCGGTTATCTAAAAATGCCGATGACTCCATTCTCAAAGATAGAACACTCCAAAATAAAAATGGCTGGATTTGCATTTAACCTCCTAAAAGGCTCTTGGCTACTAAAAGGAGAGAGTGCCTATCTAAAGGATCTAAAATTCACCTCACTACCAAATCAAAAGATAGACAGAGTTGATTCACTCTTAGGTCTAGAGTATAACGGTTTCGCTGATACGATGATAAGCTACGATATCTCACTAAGGCACATCTTCGACTATGACAAAGCCTTGAAAAATGAGATGATTCCAACTGATGAAAACACTTACCAACAAGCTTTTAGAGTAAGTTCAGACTTCCTAAATGCCACTATAAAAGGAAACTATCTGATCTCTTTGTTTGGAAGCAGTGCAAGTGATGGAGGATTTCAAAGAGCATGGGCTGACTATGATTTCAACGATGATATCCAGATTAGTGGTGGTGTGGTTGATTATATCGGAGGATCAAAATATTTTGACAAGATCAAAAATAGCGATATGATCTATTTAGAAGCTAAGTATAGCTTCTAAAATCTCATCGATTGGGGAGCGTTGATAAAATCCAAAAATTCATTTCTAGTCTTCCCCTCTCTAAACATTCCCCTAAGTGCAGATGATGTAGTCGTAGAGTTTACTTTCTGAACTCCTCTCATCTCCATACACATATGTCTAGCTTGTATCACAACTCCAACTCCCTTTGGCTTGATAGTCTCTATGATTGCATCAGCTATCTGCTCTGTCATCTGCTCTTGGATCTGTAATCTTCTAGCAAACACTTCTACCATCCTAGGGATCTTTGAAAGACCTACGACCTTTCCATCAGGAATATATGCCACATGAGCCCTACCAATGATAGGTAAAAGATGATGTTCACACATCGAATAAAATTCAATATCTTTAATAAGAACCATCTCATCATTGCTACTCTCAAAGAGTGCTTCATTTAGTATCTCTTTTGGATCTTGTCTATATCCTTTTGTCATAAATTCAAAAGCTTTATAGACTCTGTGTGGAGTCTTTTCAAGACCCTCTCTGTTTGGATCTTCACCTATCAGCTTTAACATAGTCTTTACAGCACTCTCAAACTCTTTGCTCTTGTCCATTTTCTCCCCTTTTTGTTCATATCTTTAAAGATTCTACATTGATTCTACTTTCAAATGGGTAATAAATAAGCTTTCCCCCATAGATCAGTCATTTATCTTCTCATCCATTACCCTCTTGATATCTTGTTTTATATTTCCATTTTCATCGACTAGCATGAGATGGGATTTGCTCAAAGATGAAACATTTTTCAAACCCATGACAGCTAAGATCATACGAATATTTTTTACCATATTTCTATGATAATTCTCCACCATAACAGCACTCTTGTGTATGATAAATGCTTTTCTTTTCTTTTTGTCTTGTGTAGCTAGTCCCACAGGACACTGATGCTTGTTTGCACCTGAACAGACTCTAGCTCTTATACATCCAGCACTGAGCATAAATCCTCTAGCGATTGCCACCATATCAGCACCCAAAGCCAAAAGTATCACGACATTATCAGGAGTCAGAGCTTTGCCACTTGCGATTATCTTTATCTTATCCCTGACACCATACTCTTTTAGGATAGAGTTTGCCAAAAAAAGTGCATCTTTTACCCCTAAGCCAACTCTCTCCATCAACTCGATAGGAGCAGTAGCAGATCCACCCTCTCCTCCATCAATCGTGATAAAATCTGGTATATTTCTGTTATCTTTTAGCCTCTTTTTAAGCTCTAAGACGATAGGCAAAAATCCCTCTCTATCAGAGATCACTATCTTAAATCCAACTGGTTTTTTGGAGAGCTTTTGCAACTTCTCTATAAAATCAAAAAGCTCTTCAACACTATTTGCATAAGGAAATCTATTTGGAGAAAAGAGATCTTTATGAGCTTCGACACCTCTGTAGTATGCGATAGCTTCAGTGACTTTGTTTTTGGTTAATTTACCACCAGTTTGTTTGGCACCTTGAGCGATCTTGATCTCTGTCATCACACAAAAACTAAGGACTTTTTTATATCTCTCTTCGTCAAAATTACCATCCTTATCCCTTACACCATACAAGCCTGATCCTATCTGCAAAACCAAATCTGCAACATCCCAAGGTATCTCCTTTGGAAAATTCTCCAACGGAGCACTCCAATCCACCCGATAAAAACATGCTCTATCTCGATCAAAACTATAAGTATCCTCACTACCTTTTTCCAATGCCAATTTTTTGACAATACGAATAGCAAATGATGTGTTAAATAGTATTTTTAAGATCTTAAAGATTCTCTTTTGAATGTCACTAAGTTCAACTACTTGCATATAACTCTCATCATATGAACGGTGAGTGACTAAAAAATTGCTCGTTAAGCCACCCTCTCCTGTGTTGATAGGAAATTTTCCACGAAATGCACCGATACTAAATGCCTGAGTAGCTTCAGGTGAGAGTGAACCATCGCTCATACCACTTCGCATAATGATAGATTTTGCACGGTAAGGAACTTCTCTACTCTCTCCAAATGTAAGACCAAACTCTTTATCAACTTCTGATTCATTTAGTGGAGCAAAGGCATGTTTTAGCATAAATTTTGGGTTTTTTTGAGGATTTGATGGTGAAAAAGAGATAAAGTTTGTTGAATCATTTGCCGCTTTATAAACCCACTCTATCTTATCCCTAGAATAAAAGACATCCTCATCACCAAAATATTGACGAAACGGTTCTCTAATAGCTTCAAAAAAGTATCTCAAACGACCAATAATAGGGTAATTTATCAGTAAATTGTGTTCTCTTTGAACAAATCTATCATACAAAAACCACAATACTAAAGTAATAAACACGAAGCTAGCTATATATGAAAACATCACCATCCTTTGGAATACAGATAGTTTATCTATATTTAACTTAAATTTTATATTTTAAATATAATCAAAGATTTAATTAAGTTATGATATATTTCTGTGAAATTTTACAATAAAAAAAAGCTTCATTTTGTTAGTATTGGCAATCGATTTTAAAGGAAAAACTTGAAGATTCTACTAGCTATCTTAACTTTTGCACCACTTTTATTTGGACAGTGGATGATAGTCAAAGATGATGGCACATTAGAAGCATATAACAATCAAAACGAAAACAGTTACAATATCCCATCTCAAAACAGATACGATGAAAAAGAGTTA
>CAZYJF010000035.1:9207-10534 GCA_964647715.1 uncultured Sulfurospirillum sp.
GATGATGGTCCATTAAACGGAACTCAAAATGTCATCAATATCCTAAGCGACAATAGAATCGATGCTACTATGTTTATGATAGGAAGGCATGTAGAACAAAATAGATTTAGAAAAAAGCTCTTTCAAATGGCTATTGATGAGCCTAACATCCTTGTAGCAAATCACACATATTCTCATGCAAACGGTCACTACTCTCGCTTCTACTCCGATAAAAACAGGGTCATTCATGATCTACAGAAGATGGAAAGGAAAATATCCATACACGATCCACTCCACAGCAAAAAATGCTGTAGATTAGCAGGACGAAATGTATTTAGACTTCCCTTTATAAGAAGAGATGATCCTGCTATCAAAAAGAAAAGAGAACAGACCTGCTACGATGCTCTAGCTAATAGAGGTTTTAAGATCTTTGGTTGGGACTACCAGTGGGACTACAACCCAAGAAATGGAAAACTCTATAAATCTCCTCAAGAGATAGTAAGAATCATGGATAGACTCATCCAAAGAGGCAGAACAAGAAAACCAAACAAGCTCATCTTATTGATGCATGATTTTACCTTCAAAAGTCGCTTTGGAGGAGATGAAAAGTTAAGAAAGCTCATAGCACTTTTAAAAAAAGACAAGTGGAGATTTGAGGATTTAGAGAGTTACTGATATCTTATTGCCTTATTTCTATCGCAGTACCTACCTTGACTAGTTGCCATATCTCATCCATATCTGAGTTTCTTACAGCGATACAGCCATCTGTCCAGTTAAACCTCTGCATCAACCAAGACAACCATGCAAATCCATTTTTTTGTCCATGAATCATAATCATGCCACCAGGATCTACACCCATTTTTTTAGCTCTTTTCTTATCCTCTTTATTTGGATAAGAGATATGAATGGACTTATAATAAGAGCTATTTGGATTTTTATAATCGAGAATATACCTTCCCTCCGGCGTCCTTTCATCTCCCTCTTGTTGTTTATGCCCTTTTGGATTGGAGCCAAATACGACATGGTACTCTTTTAGCACTTTACCATTTGAAAACAAATACATCTTCTTTTCAGACTTGTCCACTAACACTAGATCAACTTTACTATCATCAGCTAAAGAGACTAGGGAGATAAAGAGGGTTAATAATAGTGTGATAAATTTCATTGTTTGGTATCCATAAAGATAATTTTCTCATATCAATAAAATCATAACAAAATAGCCATAAAAAGGTTATACATATGACTAATATTCTATGAGTAAAAATGAAACATCACATAGCCAAGAGTAAACTAAATTGTACATATTAAGTATTTTTACAGCTACATTGTCTTAAAATACCCACAGAGA
>CAZYJF010000036.1:0-10516 GCA_964647715.1 uncultured Sulfurospirillum sp.
ATTTGAAGTAGGAGAGGGACAGAAAGGTCCACAAGCGGAGAATGTAACAGCGATGTAAGTTTCATGGGCTACTTTTAGCCCGTGAACTTACTTCTTTACGATTGCTTTTTTGATATACTCTTTTTTTAGTGGTCTATCATTGGCACCAGTTTTGGTGTTTTCTATCTTTTTTACCACATCAAATCCATCTACAACTTTTCCAAATATTGTATAAGCTCCATTTAACCAAGGGGTAGCTTTTGTAGTTATGAAAAATTGACTTGCATTTGTGTTAGGTCCCGCATTTGCCATCGCTAAGATTCCTGGCTTATCAAAGATCACATTTGGTGCATACTCATTTTCAAATACTTTTCCATATATAGACTCTCCTCCCATACCAGTTCCGGTTGGATCACCTCCTTGAATCATAAAGCCTTTGATTACTCTATGAAAAGTTAGTCCATTGTAATAACCTCTTTTTGATAGCTCTACAAAATTTTTGACTGCTTTTGGAGCTATTTTTGGATAGAGCTTTAGAGTGATGTTTCCTTCATTTGTCTCAAGGATCACGATAGGATTTTTCTCTTTCGCTTTTATGCTATGATCTGCCTTTGGAGCATCTTTGGCAAAAAGCAAAGCTGATATTGTAAGTAAGAGTGCGATTGATTTTTTCATTTAATCTCCTATGATATTAGATCGGTTCGTTTGAATCTATAGACTTTATTTTTGACCTTTTCTAGGATTCCTGCACCTATTAGTTGCTTAAACATATTTACAACTGTAGGTTTACTCACATCCAAGGCATCCATGATATCCTGATACGAACCATAAAATACATTTTCATCATCAAGTTTATCGATGACATATTTTAATATCTCTATCTTTTTACCACCTACTAGTGCTGCGAGTGATTCAACCACATGTGCACACCCTTCTATCTCTTTTTTTTGCAAGATAGGAAGCATTACAGTGTAGATGGTATTTATCAAGTCTTTTATATTGATTGGTTTTATGATGTAGCCATCGACTTTGAGATTTATAGCGTCTATGAGGTATTCTCTATCATCGTGTGCTGTGGTGATGATACATGGAAGATCTTTTTTCTCTTCTTTGATCTCTCTTATCATCTCTATACCATTTTTTTTAGGCATATTGATATCTGCTATAACTATATCGATTGGGAGTTCAAGAGCCATCTTCAACCCTTCTTCACCATCTTTTGCTGTATGAACCTCTTTTACAAAGTCATCCAAGATGAGTTTTGTTTGACTCATTACATCTTGTTCATCCTCTACATAGAGAATTTCTAAATTTTTTAGACTATTTAAATCCAAAGTCTGCTCCTTGCTCTAGTTAATATTAGATAACTATAGCAATTTTTTTATGAAGTTTTATTAAAAAAATGAAAAAAAAAGAATTTTTTTGCGAATTTGTTTAAATAATTTAACAATTGAGTAATATTTGGACTTAAATGAGACCTTTTCAAGCCTCAGTAAAATATATGGTGAATTTTGCACATTTAAATTCCTTATCTGCAAAATGGCAAGTAATATTTTCTACTTCTAGCTTACCATTCATCTGTGTCTCTATGATCTGCTTTGACATATATAATCCAATTCCTGTTCCTATGGATTTGTGTTTGGTGGTAAAGTATGGTTCAAAGATTCTATCGATGATATTCTCTTTGATTCCTCCACCATTGTCGATAAACTCAAGGATGATTAAATCATCCTCTTTTTTTAGATTGATAAGGATCTTTTTATCTTCAGTTATATTGTTGTATTTGAAGTTTTCTCTAGCATTGTTGATGAGATTTAAAAGAACTTGTGAAAACTCATTTGTGTATCCATAGATCTTTATTCCATCATTTGCTTGGATTTTTATGTCTATATTTTCATCTTTTAGGAAAAATGAACTCATATCCAAAGTATTGTTGATAGACTCTTTTAGATCAAAGTACTCCTTTTGACGGTTGATTGAGAAAAAGTTCCTAAAATCCTCTATCGTATCGGACATAGATACAGCGAGTCTTAGCCCCTCATTTACCTGTGTATCGATAAACTCTTTAGTGAGGTTACCTGTCATAGACTTTGTGCCAAAGCTTTGTATCAACAGTGTCAGAGCATTTAGAGGTTGTCTCCATTGGTGGGCAATATTTGCTATCATTTCTCCCATAGAAGCTAGTCTGGCATTTTGGTAGATTATCTGATCTTTTTGTCTAGCCTCTTTTACTGCATCGATGATTTTTTGTTCTATCTCTTCTTCTCTTTTTTGATTTTCCTCTTCAGTCTTTTCTACGATAGATGCCAAATTTGCTAGAATTTTGTTGAAGTTTTTAGCTATTAGCATAGATAAAAATAGACTAATTAGTGTGACCAAAGATGTAAGAGCGATGACAAGATACTGAGTCTTGTCAAACTTGTTACTACTCTGCCTATGGCTATCTTTAACTTTTGCAAGATAGTAGCTAGATAGTTTTGAGAGCTGTCCATCTAAACTTTTTTTAGTGTTTGGGTTGTAGTCTCTTTTTAACTTTTCCCATAGTGTTTGTGTCTCATTTATAATGTTTTGAAGATCACTTTTATGTGCATTTTGATTTGTATAGTAGTTTTTTAGGTAACTTTGCCATTTGTTTACCCCACTTTGAATTGTCGATTTTTCTTGGATTAGATCTCTTGTCTCTTTTAATATCTGTATCGGTTTATAATATCTTTTGTACATATCTTCATAGCTGTTTTTTACATCTTTTATACCATAGTGTGCAGTAGCACCAATTAGCAGTGTGCCAAGTGTTACAGCTATGATTAAAATAGCACTTTTTTTAGCTATAGATAAATTGTCCAAAAAACTCTTTGGTGTTATCTTCATAATTACTCTTTCATCCTTGAAATATTAAGTTATGAAGAAAAGATCGGAAATAGCAAAAAGTTTTTTAATGCAAAAAGTGTTTAAAAGCTCATATTTAAGGGCTTATTGAGGGGTAAAATTAAAGAGCTTTGATAAATAAGATATAAGTTAAAAATACTCTTTTTAAAAGAATTTTTCAATTTCTTTGTGAAGTGTGTAGATATCCTCTAATGAATATGCCTTAAAGTCGTGAAATTGATTAAAAGCTCTCATATTCATCTTTGATATATCTAAAAAGCCTATTTTATTGTTCAAAAACATTTCAACTGCTATGTCATTTGAGGAGTTGAGGAGGGCTCCTAAGTGAGGGTTTGAAAGAAGATCATCTTTTATTTCCCAGATTGGATATCTTTTTGGGTCAATCGCTTTAAACTCTAAACTCCCAATCTCTACAAGATCAATGGGTTTTACAATCTGGTTATTTACCTCTTTGTTTATCGCATATGATATAGGAAGTCTCATATCTGCACCTGCTATGTGTGCTGTTGTGCTACCATCTACAAAATCGACTAATGCGTGGATTATCGATTTGGTTTCGATAATGGCATCGAGTTTTTCTACTCCAAAAAGCCACTTAGCCTCTAGTAGTTCAAATAGCTTGTTTGTCATCGTAGCAGAGTCGATGGTTATCTTTTTACCCATGCTCCAGTTAGGGTGATTTAGTGCCTCCTTGACTGTGGCATTTTTCAAGATCTCTAAGGGAGTATCTCTAAAGGCACCTCCACTTGCAGTGATTGTCATCTTGGTGATTTTTTTATCTTTTTGTAGTAGGTACCACAAGCCAAAGTGTTCACTATCGATTGGAACAATTTTGTTCATATCGATGAACTTTCCTGCACAAACAAGAGACTCTTTATTTGCAAGGGCTACTTTTTTACCACACTCTATAGCTTTGATAGTAGGTTTTAATCCTGCAAATCCCACAAGGGAATTGACTACTAGTTTGGATTGACTTAGATAGATAGCTTCAAGTACTCCATCTTCGCCACAAAGAACTTTTGGATGATTTACCAAGTGTTTTTTTGCAGGATCTTTGATCGCTACAATTTTTGGAGAGAATTCTTCTATCTGTTTGTTTAAAAGCTCTATGCTATCACCTGCAACTAGAGTCTCCACTTCAAGATTAAACTCTCTAGCGATATTTAAAGTGTTTACTCCGATTGAGCCTGTGCTTCCTAGAATGACCAACTAAGCTAGACCTCTAAGTAATACGACCATCAATATAGAAGCAAACATATATCCATCCATCCTGTCTAATACTCCACCATGCCCTGGTAGTATATCTCCACTATCTTTTACTCCGGCATTTCGTTTTAGGAAGCTTTCAAACAGATCACCAAATATCGAAGCGATGGAAACGATAAAAGAGATAAAGAGTGCCAAAGGAGTGGAAACAAAACCACTTCCATACCAAGCACCTACAAGAGTAGCTATAACAACTCCACCTATGACTCCTTCCCATGTCTTTTTGGGTGAGATTTGACAAAATTGTCTTTTGCCGATGGCTTTTCCTACAAAGTAAGCTGCTGTGTCAGTTAGGGCTACGACTATCACAAGCCAGATGAGAGCTTCCATCCCAAAACCCACATAAAGGGCAAAGAGAAATAAAAAGCTAGCAGCGGGATAGGCAAAAGGCTGTATTTTTTTAAATTCTGGTTTATTGTTGAAGATCATATCTGATACATATACTATCAAAGCTACGAAGATTAGATCATCTGGATTTGGATATATAAGAGCCAACAACCAAAGAGCAGCTCCATAGTAGTAAAGAGCTTTATCTTTTATGCCATAGAGCTTCAATGCTTCACTAAAACTAAACAAAAAGGCTATCCCAAGAACAAGCCAAGTAAAAAAATAGTTATCGATTAAAGCGACCAAAACAACTACCAAGATCAAGGCAGCACCAGTTAGTATTCTACTTTTATCAAGATTTTTAAACATTAATCAACCTTAGACTTTAATGTTGAGTATATGATAAGTTGTATCAAGTTCCTCTTTTTTCTCTTCATCAGTAACTTTTTTTAGCTTTAATCCGATCTCAAGCTCTTTTTCACCACTTTGGGCTTCTGCCTCTTCTCTTTCATGCTCTCGTTGCTCTTCAATGGGTTTGTCCTCACTGATTTGATTGATATCTTCTATCAAGATATCTTTTTTGATGCTTTCTTGAAGTGCTGCATATGATTGTCCTTGGACTCTGCTGTCGTATTCGCCTTTTTTAATCGAGGCGACATTTGTGTTTTGATTAGCATAGTTGATAGCATCAATTGGAGTGATAGGCATACTAATCCTTTCTAATCTTTAAACTTTTATAGTTTGTATAGTTCACTTTCGCACCTTCTCTTACCTTTAGGTTCCTTCTGCTTGTGTAATCTACTAGATAGTCACCTTTTGATGAGGTGCTAAAATTGACACAAAGTTTTGCAGCAAACTCCAAGACCTCATCGTCTATCTTGCTCTTATTTGTTCGTATTATAACATGAGTTGAAGGAATATCCTTTAAATGGAGCCAAATATCACTCATCTTGGCATCTTTTAGAAGAAAAATGTTCCCATTTTGGTTTTTTCCGACACCAATTTTGTGATCTTTGAAGAAAAAATACTCTACATTTGTGTTTTGAGAGTTTCTGTTTTTCTGTTTTTTGGGTTGTTTTGGCAGGTATAGATCAATCTCTTGAGAACTTTTGGCATCCTCTATGATCTTTGATAGTCTTTCTAGGAAGGTTATCTTTCCTTTTAAGTTATCTCTTTCGATGTGAAGATTTTTAGCTTTTTGTTTTAATTTTTTAGCTTTTTTATAGAGCATATTTGCTCCAAGAGATGCACTATTTGCCTCTTTTGGAAGCTCAATGCTAAGATCATTCCCTTCGTAATCTTTAAGAGATATCAGTTTTTGGTATGGTTTTATGATATTTAGGTTTGCTAAGATTAGACCAGCTTCAAATTCTGTCTGTTGTGCTTTTTTTAGGAGAGTCTCTTCATCTTCTAAAGAGTTTAGAGCTTTTTTTAGTGTGTCTATCTTTTTTTGAATCTGTTTTGTCTTGAGTTTTTTTAACTCTTGGAGTTTTCTTTTTTGTCTTGTTAAATGCTCATTTTTTAAAAAAAGATCGATATCGTCTATCTCACAGGGTTTAAATTGAAACTCTCGTTTTGGGAGATCGAGTAACTTCACACCTACTTTTATCTCCCTATATGAGTTGCTTATATCAATGTGCCTTAGTGCCTCTAGTATAGTGTAGTCGTGATCTAAGATGATAGCATTTGTATGTCTGCCTGTAAATTCAAACTGCAATATACTCTCTTGGGATTTATATTTTGAAGAGGATATTGTGTGAATTTTTAAGAGTTTATCCTCTTTGGGAACTTCAATCTTTGTGATCTTGGCATTGGTAAATCTTTTTTGAAGAACTATATCAAAGGGTGCTGTGTAGTTTTTAGATCGGATAAATTCATCACTTTTAAATATATAACTATCTCCTCGTTGAAGATTGATATAGATAGGCTCATCCTTGTCAAATTCTATCTTGATGATGGTATCTGCAACTCTGATTATCGAATGAATTTTTTTATATTGGGCTAATTTTTGTGAAATTATTTTAAGTTCGCACAGTTTCATAAACTTATCATAGCAAAATGTTTAAAAAATCTTATCTATTGCCGATATAAAATTTATGAGAGTACTTATTGTAGAAGATAGTAGATTAATTTCAAAAGTTTTATCTAAGAAGATAGAAGATACTACACAGTTGAGTGTAGATATCGCTAAGAGTCTTGATGAAGCAAAATCTTATCTTGAAAAAAACAGTTATATCTTAGCTTTGTTGGATCTTCATTTGCCTGGATCAGATCCAAAAGATGTGGTTGAATTTTTCATACAAAAGCACGATATCCCGTCAATTTTAATGACAAGTTCTACAGATAAAGAGTTAAAAGAGGAGGTCTATCAAAGAAAGATCATTGATTATGTTATTAAAAACAGATCAGAATCTATAGACTATATCGTCCATTTGGTTGATAGACTCATCAAAAACAAAAATCATGTTGCCTTGGTAGTTGATGACTCAAGAGTCTATCAAAAAGAGATATCACAGATCTTGAATAAACACTTGATAAGAACAGTAGTAGCCAACGACGGCGAAGAAGCCATACAAATTATGAGAAATAATAAAGATATCTCAATTGCGATTGTTGATTATGAGATGCCAAGATATAATGGACTGGAGTTGGTCTTGTCTATTCGTAAATCTTATAAAAAGTATGAATTACCAATCATTGGAGTATCTATCAAGAAAGAGAATGCTATTGTTTTTTTGAAGCATGGGGTAAATGATTTTTTAAGAAAACCTTTTTTTAAAGAGGAGTTACAAACAAGAGTAAACAATACTTTAGATTCTATAGAAAATATTCAGAAGTTGAATAATTATGCAAATACTGACTTTTTGACAGGTGTAGCAAATAGAAAATACTTCTCTTCTCATGCAGAAGAGTACTTTGTACAAATCTATCACTCTAAAGAACCATTTGCAGTAGCGATGTTTGATATAGACCACTTCAAGAAAATCAATGATACTTATGGTCATGATGTTGGGGATGAAGTTATCAAAACACTCGCCCTCACTATCAAGGATAATATTAAGGGGCAAGATATAGTAGCTAGATTTGGAGGGGAGGAGTTTTGTGTATTACTTAAAAATATAGAGCCAAATGCAGCACATAGCTTCTTTGAATCACTTAGGAAAAAGATCGAATCTTTAAAGATATCGATATATGGGGAAGAGGTATTTGGATTTACCGTCTCAATCGGTCTTGCAACCAAAAGAGAAAAGACATTAAAACAGATGATAACAAAGAGCGATCACTGTCTGTATGAAGCTAAAAATAACGGCAGAAATATGGTCTGCTCTGACCTAAAGGGTGTCCTTAACTTAAAATGCGAGGCAGTGTGATACCTGTTTGTGCTTGATATTTCCCTTTTTTATTTGCATAAGTAACTTCACAAGGCTCATCACCTTCTAAAAAGAGTACTTGAGCTATTCCTTCATTTGCATAGATCTTTGCAGGTAGTGGTGTAGTGTTTGAGATTTCGATTGTTATGTGTCCTTCAAATCCTGGCTCAAATGGTGTTACATTTACAATGATCCCACATCTAGCATAGGTACTTTTCCCTAGACAAATAGCTAGTACATTATCTGGCATTTTAAAATACTCAACAGTTCTAGCTAAGGCAAAAGAGTTAGGCGGAATGATGGCAATATCTGCTTCAAGATCAACTACATTTGCTTCATCAAAGTTTTTTGGATCAACAACAGTTGAGTTTACATTTGTAAATATTTTAAATTCTCTACCTACTCGAATATCGTATCCGTAACTACTAAGTCCATAGCTAATCACACCCTTCCCAATCTGCTCTTCGCAAAACGGCGAAATCATCACTTCGTTTAGTGATTTTTCTCTGATCCACTTGTCTGATTTTAAACCCATTATTTAGCTCCTTTTATTTTCGTCTCTAGCACCTCTAGCAATTTTTGCATCTGATCTGAGTTGTGAATTTGCAGATATGCTTTGATTGCTTTTATCGCCTTTTTGTAATCTTTTTGTGCAATTTTACTCTTGATGTAGATTATCCACGGTCTTTTTTTATCTATATCTATTTTGTTTGCAAGTACTGCCCAACCTATCGCTTCTTCATACTTCTTGCTACTGTAATAAAAGTCTGCAATAGCCAAAGCCCTAGAGATACTTGGCTTTTTACGATAGGATTCTAAGAGCTTACCAATGGCTATCTTCTTATCGTTGATGAAGAGTTTTGCATCTTTTAAATTTATATTTTCGTTTTGCTTTTGAGGCTCTTTTTCTATCGTTAATTTGCTAGACTCTAGCTTGACATCTGCTTTTTGAGTAGCTTCTTTGATGAAGGTGCTGTTTGAGTCATTTGCCGTGCTTTGAAGCTTTTGATTTTCATCTTGATTGTCTGTACATTTGGATAAAAGAATAGCTGTTATAAGTCCTAAGATTGTAAAAAGCATATATCTATTTCGTCTTCTTGTTTTAGGATCTAGTTTTTTAGTTTGGACATTTTTTGAGTTTACTTTTCTTCTACTTTGTTTTTGCATCCCAACTCTCGCTAAAATTTTAATATACTATATCCTATAATCACTCAAATTTACTTTAGGGATTTTTATGGAAGCTACAAAAGAGTTGATATCTATGGCTACGATACTTCATATAATTTTTGTATTGTTGATTGTGGTTATTGTCATTAGACTTATTTTTGTCTTAAAAAATCATCAAGATATATCAAAGTTTAGAAAAGTTTATGAGAGATGGGTTCTATTATACAGGGCAGCTTTGAGTGCAGTGGCATTTAGTGGAGTAGTGGTGATGGCGATAGCTCACTTTCATGTGAGATGGCAAGTTTGGTTGATGGTGGTCGCTACTATTTTGCTCTTTGCTTTGAGTATTAAAGAGAGTTTGTTATACCGCGAGATTAGTTATCGTGATAGCAGTGAAAATAGAGAGTTTTTTTCATTTAGTAAATATGCTTATCTAGCTTCTGGATTTATCATCGTTTTGACTATATTTATAACTCTTCTTAGATAGATGCAGTACTTATACGAAGAAAATGCCGGAGAGAAGATCATACTCTTAGGAGGTGATAACTATAAGTACCTTGTAAAAGTGAGGCGATTTAAAGAGGGTAAAGAGCTACATTTGAGAAATCTTCAAGATGGAAATTTGTACATATACAAGATAGAGCAGATCACAAAAAAAGATATCAAATTATCTCTAGTAGAGACTAAAAAACAAAGTCCCTCTAATGGAAAAAATCTTCATATTTTGTGGTGTATCATAGATCCTAAAACGATTTATCAGACTCTTCCTATGCTAAATCAGATAGGAGTTGGCAAGATTAGCTTTATCTACTGTCAAAGAAGTCAGAGGAACTTTGTTTTGGATCTAAATAAGATAAAAAAGATTCTTATCAACTCATCGCAACAGTGTGGAAGAGTAGATTTGATGGAGATTGAAGTCATAGATGATCTTGAGTTAGCTATAAAGCGATATAGTGATTTTGCAGTGTTGGATTTTGGTGGAGAAAAAGAGTGGGGTGATGTGGATAGAGCTTTGATTGGATGTGAAGGTGGTTTTAGTGATGACGAAAAAAAACTTTTATTTAAACACCCGAAAATTGGGCTTAAAACTTCAAATATTTTAAAAAGTGAGACAGCTGTTTTAAGTTTTTCAATAAAAAGCTTGATTTAAAATATTTTTTATGTTATAATTTTGGCTCCCCTCCCCTATATGGCAGTAGGCTTTTTTGAAAGTCTGCTGTTTTTTGTTTTATCTCCTCGGCGGAGTGCCCACGCACAGATGAACCGTGCTTTTTTTATATTCATTGGTGGAGTATCCATGCAGAATAGATGAAATTTACTTTTAATTTGGTTGTTTATTTGTATATATTCCTAAATTCTGGGCAAAATCAAAGCTTTTAAGTATTATATAAACTTTTTTTGGTACAATCACGCACCAAATTACCTGATCTTTGTTATAAAATGCAAAGTCTTTTAAGGAAAACTTATGAAAAAAGATATACACCCAAATTATATGGATTGTAAAGTTACTTGTGCTTGTG
>CAZYJF010000037.1:0-10513 GCA_964647715.1 uncultured Sulfurospirillum sp.
TTTTGGTGATCTCTCATCTATCTTTGTACTTGAGTATGCGACTACAATCCCTCCGCACATCCCCACACAGTGACTAAATGATCCTAAGAATGCTATCGTTATGATACTAAGCAGGTTGAGGGCATCCACTCTATTTTCCTAAGACTTTTTTTCTGATGATTGGATTTGTCAAATCCTCTCCTCTTAAGACTCTATTTCTCATCTCGTTAAAATCAATAAAGCCCTCTTTTTTCTTCTCATATGCTCCAAAACCGTGTCTCATAGGTGTTGATTCATCTATGCTGTACCATGCTTTTTTAGCATCTATCCAAGCTTTTTTATCTTCTGCCCAAACCCACAGCTTTGCATCTTTTAAATCTTTGTCGCTCAACCAAAGCACCATACAGCCCACATCATCAAATATCCAGCTTTTACCGCTCTTTGCAGCAACTTGAGCTGAGTGTGAGATATCTTCTATTGTCATTTTACATTGTGGGTCTTGAAGATGGTTGAGATTTAGATCAAGAGGTTTTTGATCATAATTTCCCTGATAGACACTAATCATCTGCTCTTTTTTGGATAGTGAGATAAACAGCAGTGCAATGATGGCTATGAATATAGATAATGGGATGAGCTTTTTTAACATTTTTATATGATCCTTACTTTGATAACACCTTCTATTTCTTTAAGCTCTTTTAGTGCTTCATCACTTATGCTTCCTTCGACATCGATGATATTGTAGGCTATATCATCTTTGCTCTTGTTTAGCATATCTTTTATGTTGATATTGTGATTTGCTAGAGTCGTTGAGATATTTCCTATCATATTTGGCACATTTTTGTTTGTGATTGTTACTCTTTGCTCAGTACTTCTTGGTATGGAG
This sequence comes from uncultured Sulfurospirillum sp., assembly GCA_964647715.1. GTDB lineage: Bacteria > Campylobacterota > Campylobacteria > Campylobacterales > QNZT01 > QNZU01. Next base: position 863 of record CAZYJF010000037.1, read on the forward strand.
CAGGCAGGAAAGTTTACTGAGTTTGTGATATTCCCGTTTTCTAAAAAATCTTTTATCTCATCGACTGCCATCACAGCACAATTTTCCTCACTCTCTTTTGTAGAGGCTCCAAGGTGAGGAATTGGGATTATCTTATCAATCCCAAGCAGATCAGAGCTTGGAAAGTCTGTCACATATCTGTTTACCTTGCCATCTTTGATAGCATCTTTGATATCACCATTGTTGACAAGCCCCCCTCTTGAGAAGTTGATGATACTCACTCCATCTCTCATCATAGATAGAGAGTTTTTATTGATCATCTCTTTAGTGCTATCAAGCAGAGGAACATGGATAGTGATATAATCGACCTGCTTTAGAAGAGTCTCAAGACCTGTTGCTTTTTTGACTTTGCTTGAGAGCATCCAAGCAGCATCAACTGATAGATATGGATCATAACCGATGACATTCATTCCCAAAGAGATAGCATCATTTGCTACAAGAGCTCCGATTGCTCCAAGTCCGATTACTCCTAGAGTCTTGCCTTTGAGCTCATTTCCTGCAAAATTTGCTTTATTTTTCTCTACAAGCGAAGGAACTTCATCACCTTTATCTGTTAAGCTTTGTGTCCACTCTACTCCACCTATAATATCACGGCTTGAAAGAAGCAAGGATGCAAGAACCATCTCTTTTACTGCATTTGCATTTGCTCCTGGAGTGTTGAAGACTACTATTCCTTCTTGACTACATTTATCAAGTGGGATATTGTTTACCCCAGCACCTGCTCTTGCTATCGCTTTTAGATTTTTGCCAAACTCAAAATCGTGTAGTTTGAAACTTCTTAGAACGATAGCATCAGGATCGCCAAATTCACTAGCCACCTCATAATCTTCGCTCTCAAAACGATCTAATCCCTTTGGTGATATCTTATTTAGAGTCAAAATCTTATACATCAGCTATTCTCCTTAGCAAACTCCTGCATCAAATCAATAAGAGCCTCTACACCCTCTATCGGCATGGCATTGTAGATAGAGGCTCTTAGCCCTCCTATGCTTCTGTGACCTTTTAGCCCAATCATTCCATTTTTGGTCGCAAGGTCGATTAGTTTGGCTTCAAGTTTCTCATCTTTATCTTTGATATTGAAAGATACATTCATTAAGCTTCTTGAACCCTCTTTGGCATGAGCTACATAAAAACCGTTTGAGTTGTCGATAGCATCATAGAGTAGTTGTGCCTTTTTTTGGTTTAGTTTTTCTATTTGCTCAATTCCACCTTTGGACTTTAGCCAGTGTAAGATGAGATTTAGCAGGTAGATACCAAAAGTTGGTGGTGTGTTATAGAGTGAATTGGCATCGGCATGGGTTTTATACTTTAGCATCGAAGGAACACTCTCTTTGGCTCTTTCAAGTAGGGCATTGTTTATGATGACTATTGTAAGACCTGAAGGTCCTGCATTTTTTTGAGCTCCTGCATACAAAAGATCAACCTTGTTCCAATCAACCATACATGAGAAGATATCGCTTGAAGCATCTACTACAAGTGGAGAGAGAGTCATAGGATACTCTTTGTATTGGGTTCCGTAGATCGTATTGTTGGAGGTGATGTGGCAGTAGTTGGCTTCATCACTAAAATGAACTTCAGGGATATGGTCATAACTACTCTCTTTTGAACTAGCAACGATCTTATACTCGACTCCTTGAATCTTCGCCTCTTTAATCGCCTTGCTTGACCAGCTACCCGTATCGGCATACTCTGCAACTCCACCAAGGTATAGATTCATAGGTACCATGGCAAACTGCATTGATGCACCACCTTGGAGGAAAAGGATCGAATAATCCTTTGGTACTTTGTATAGCTCTCTTATCAAATCTATAGCTTCATTATGTACATCATCAAATAGTTTTGATCTGTGAGATGCCTCCATGATAGACATTCCACTACCTTTAAAATCCAAAAGCTCCTCTTGTGCTTTTTGTAAAACCTCTGTTGCTATCGTAGATGGACCCGCTCCAAAATTATAAACTCTATTCATGATCTCTCCTAAAAAAATATTCGGGCATTATATCACAAAAATAGTCCAGTTCTAAGCTTGTAAAGAAGTGGATAAGCTGACAATACTACAAGAAGTGTGACAATAAAAACTATGAAATAAGTATAGTAAATGCTCTCCTCTTTTTGTGCAAATAGTTTCAAAAAGGCATTTGCACTTCCTAAAAATAGAGTTCCAAGATACAATCCCCAGATCGCATAACCTACATAGTAATAGTTTGATTGTAGCATACAAAAGGGGCAGATATGGGTAGGAAGTTCATAGATGTATGTGCCAAAAAAATAGACTATCGCATAGTATGCAAATACTCCCCAAAAAATAGAAGTGATTGAGAGTAAAAATCTATCTTTGTAGTAGGCATAGTAGATGCTTAAAATGCTAAGTAGATAGAAGATAATCAAGAGGCTTTTTGTGTCTAGATTGAAAATAATAGGAGAGTTTTGAGTATGGGCGAAGATAACCGAACAGCAACTTACAACCCTCTTTAGTGAGATATTCAAAAAGAAGTTAAACTCCAAAAAAAGATCAAGCAGTGCTATTAAAAAGATCAAGATAAAAAATTTATATTTTTTTATCGTATAGGGGTAAAAAAGTGCTTTCATATCCTCTTTGTGTAAAATTAGCCAATATCCTCCAAGTAGTATCAGCAAAATATCTGTCAATAAAAGTGGATATCCGTAAATATTGGCTCCAATCACACCAGCTCCACACATCGCTCCTGGGACAATATCGTGAAGAAAATCTATCACATAGACCAAAAACGGAAGTAGGGCGATTTGTAAAAAGAGGGTGATATAGATGATGAGTGAGTTTAGATAGTTTAAATTTTCAAGGCGGTATTGGGATGGTGAGCTTGAGTTGAAGTTCCAATTTTTTATGATTTTTAAGCTGTTTATAAAGGCGATTATTAAAAAGATCGTGATGATTGTTTTGCTAAAGAGCAGGATTAAAACAGGTGTTTGGAGCAGGATTTGATTGCTAATCATACTATCAGTCCATCTTTTATGTTAATTTCTTTATCTATGAGTGATGAGTCTTCAAAGATAGGATCGTGAGTGGCTATGATGATGGTTTTTTCTTGGGATTTTAGCTCTTGCATCAAAGAGATGAAGTTTTGACTGTTTTTCCGATCCAAATTTGCCGTAGGCTCGTCAAATAGCAGTATCTTGGCATCATTTACCAATGATCTTGCAATCGCTACTCTTTGTCTCTCTCCTCCTGATAAGTCTTTGACATTTAAACTGGCTTTATGAGAGATACCAGCTTTTTGTAGAGCTTCTTTGACTTTTTCTTCTATGATAGAAGGAGAAAATCCAAGAGGGATAAGGGGGATTTGACAATTCTCAAATGCGTTTAGACTCTCGATGAGTTTAAAATCTTGGGGAGTAAATCCGATATTTTCCAATCTAAAGTTGGATGCGTGGTGATCTGGGAGTTTTGAGACTAAAACATCGTCGATATAGACCTCTCCGGTACTTGGTTTAGCAAGTGTGGCGATGATGGATAGGAGTGTTGATTTACCACTACCGCTGATCCCTTTTAGCAGAGTCACTTCAGCCTTTTTGATTGAGAGATTGATACCCTTTAAAACTTCTGTATCTTTAAAACTTTTGTAAAGATTGATAATCTCTATCATTTCATAGCCTCGATTGGATTTGTTACCGCAACTCTCCATATAGGAATCAAAAGTGACAATATAAATGGAACGATAAAAAAGATAAATATTTCAAAGAGTAAAATCTTATCTATATAAGGAAAGAAATGGTAAGTTTTTGGTAAATTTCCAAAACCTGTGAAGATGTGACCTAGAAGTGGTGCATCAAGTTTAAAGACAAACAGATATGCGACTATCACTCCAATCAAAAATGCACTAATTCCTATAAAAAGAGATTCAAACAGTTTTAACTTTATCACATCATTGACCCTCCAGCCACTCATCCTCAAAATCGCAATATCTCTCTTTTCGATAGAGTTTGCAAGTGTAAATCTCTGATACAAAATGAGCATAAATGTAAGAAGTGCCAAGATAAAGCCAAGCAAAAAGATAGAGCTTTTAAACTCAAAAAATTTTCTATACTCTTGAGTCAAGTCTCTTTTATCGATAATTCTTGAGCCGTAAAAAAGTGCTTTTAACTTCTCTCCCACCATATCCTTTTCACTGTCGTTTGGTACATTTAAGACGATATCGGTGTAACTATCCTCACTCAATCCCAAAATTTTCCTTGCAAGAGAGATAGGCATGATGGCTAGATCAGATGAGGATAAAGAAGAATTTTCATCTATGGTTTTAAATATCTTTAGATCTAACTCCTCGCCTTTTGGGGTAAAGAAGTGGTATGAGTCTTTGTAGTAGTGCTTAAAAAGGTAGTCTTTAAAGCTTGGCGAGATGATCATCGACTCCTCTTTAGTAAAATTTTTGATGTTTATATTGAGAGTTGATTTTAGGTTTTGGTTTGGTTCATCAAAGAGATCAACTCCAAGGATATTGACATAAAAGTTACTGTTTGGGATGAAGTATCTGCCGTAAACTCTTCCTTGGATATCATTTGTACCCCTGATCTTTTCTATCTTTTCAATCCAGCCCTCATCCACACTGCCATTTGTCTTTTGGACGATAAAATCACTCTCGTTTGAGAGATTTGAGAGGATATCTTGGCTTATAGAAGAGTTGATAAAAAGAGTTGAGCTTAAAAGAAAAACCAAGATAGAAGAGATAATAAATGTAGGAATATGTCTGCTTTTGTGTTTGTGAAGCATTAAGATCACAAAATTGACAAATGAGCGACTATTCATAGATGAAACCTTTGTAGTCTATCTTTGGGATGTAGGGATAGAAACTTTGCTCAAAACTGCTTTTTCCAAAGAGATAAAAAGGTGTGATCTTTATCTGCTTGGGTTTTGGATGAGGTATAGACAACAAAGCAAACAAAGAAAATAGAAGTATGGTAAATATCGATAGATAGACTTTGCTTAGAGTTGCGATCTATGCTCCTTTAGTAGAGATTTTTCTCTTGGATTTGTGAAAATGTGAGTATCTTTTTGCCGTCATGGTCGGTTTTGAACTCTTTTGCACTTTCGAGTTTCAAAAAGGGGATCAACTCTTCACCCATAGGCCCATAGATATTTGAGCCGACTACAAAGTAAGCTTTTTGGGCATCGAGTGGTTTTAGGGTGTAGTAGTCTTGCACAAAGAGTGTTTTAATATCCTCTTTGTGTTTGAAGTAGAACTTCATCATATCTTTGACTCCGTCAAAGTAGAGTTGTTTGCCATCTTTTTGCTCAATGGAGCTTATCCATTTTGGATATTTGGTCACGAACATACCACAAATTTGGCATTTGGCATCTTTTGGCGGGGTGAGTTGATGGACAGTTTTTTGGTTTTGCTGTCTTAGATAAAAAAGTAGAGCTTTTAGGTTTTTTGGGTTCATCTTTTGGCAGATATTTTCTTCTTCTATTTTGTTTTGAAGAGATTTATTCTCCAGTTTTAATAAAGATGATAGTTTCTCTTTTTGGCAAAGAGTTTCAAAGACTTTTTTGCCTCTTGAAAAATCGTCTGCATTGGAAAAAGTAAGACCTAAGATCAAAAGATATAAAAATATTTTCATCATTTACTCCTTTTTCAAAGTGTAGCAAATCTCTGTTAAAGAGGTGTTAAATCTCTATATATGTTATAATGACAAAAAAGCTAAAAGGAGTCAAAGATGTTGGCATCCGATCTTCTAAATTATACTTATGAAGATTATCGAAACTGGGAGGGAGATTGGGAGTTGATTGATGGAGTGCCTATCTCTATGGCTCCTGCTCCTTCAAGAGTGCATCAAAATATTGCGACTGAGATTTTGGTAGCATTGAAAAATTCCATCGAGGATGAGGAGTGTCCTGAATGTGTAGTATCTTTTGAAAATGATTGGAAGATTTCAAACGATACCATATTAAGACCAGATATTATATTTACTTGTGATGATGAAGGGACACAGTATCTAACCAAAGCTCCAAAGATAATCATCGAGATATTAAGTCCATCGACTGCTAAAAAAGATGAGACGATTAAGTTTGATATCTACGAAGAGGAGGGGGTGGAGTATTATATCCTCGTCTATCCTGATGATCTAAGAGCTAAAGCTTATAGACTCACAGATGGCAAATATAGAAAAATTGGCGACTTTAGCAAAGAGACTTTGGAGTTTGATGGATTGAATTGTAAACTATTTCTTGATTTTGCTAAAGTATTTGCGAGATTTAGAAAATAGTTTGAATTTATATTGTAGGAGGGGAAATTATGGGATATAAAAAAGCGATATTAGCAGGTGGGTGTTTTTGGGGGATGCAAGAGCTTCTTAGAAAGCTTCCGGGAATTATCGAGTCTCGTGTGGGTTATACTGGTGGGGATGTTAAAAATGCAACTTATAGAAACCATGGTAGTCATGCAGAGGCTGTGGAGTTAATCTATGATGAGAGTCTGATCTCATACAGGGATATTTTGGAGTATTTTTTTAAGATACACAATCCCACTACTACGGATAGGCAGGGAAATGATATAGGAACTTCGTATAGATCGGAGATTTTCTACATAGATGATGAGCAAAAAGAGACGGCACTAAAGCTTATCGAAGAGATAGAAAGATCAGGTAAATGGCCTGGAAAAATAGTAACTAAGGTAAGCAAGGCAGGAGACTTTTGGGAAGCAGAGGAGGAGCACCAAGACTATCTTCAAAAGTATCCTACTGGATATACTTGCCACTTTGAGAGGGATGAGTGGGTTCTTCCTAAGTGATGAAAAAGTTATTTTTACTAATAGGAGTGCAAATCGCACTCTTTGCAAAGATGCAAACTATAGTCTTGGGAGCTGGGTGCTTTTGGGGTGTAGAAAAGTATTTTGAATCGCTTGATGGAGTAAAGAGTGCCAAAAGCGGATATGCTGGAGGAGATTTTGATAATCCTAGATATGAGAGTGTTTTAAAGCATAAAAATGAAAAAAATCTCAAAAATCATGCTGAGGTGGTTGAGGTAGTCTATGATGATACTAAGATCACTACAGCTAAGCTACTTAAAAAGTTTTGGGAGCTTCACGATCCTACTCAAGGAGATAGGCAGGGAAATGACAGGGGAAACAACTACCGATCTGCTATATATTATACCAATGATGAACAAAAAGAGATAGCTTTTAAAACTAAAGATATTTACCAAAAGCTACTATCTCAAGCTGGATATGGAAAGATTACGACTGAGATATCAGCTCTTAAAAAGTTTTATAAAGCAGAGGAGTATCATCAAGACTATTTAAAAAAACACCCCTTTGGATACTGCCCAAATCACAAAACTGGTGTAAAATTTCAAAAAGAAGATATGCAAACTCAAGATCATAAGATCGTGCCACTTGGTGGTAAAGAGATTTTAGTAATCGATGCTAAAGATTGTCCATTTTGTGAAAAGTTTAAAACAGATGTGCTAGCTCACTATCGTGGATCACTGCCACTTAGAGTGGCTCATGAAGATGAGATCAAAGATTTTAAACTAAAAACTAAGATTATAGGAACTCCTGCGATTTTTTTCATAGAAGATGGAAAAGAGATAGAGTCTTATGTAGGGTATCTTGATGAGAAAGGTTTTTATAAAAAACTTGGAGCTTTTAAGCTCGGCAAGGATAGTAAAGAGTATAAAATAGCTTTTCAAAAAAGCACCGAAAGTAGGTTTTGCAGGAAATATAAACAGTTTATGCATACTGGTGATGGTGTCTTTGTAGATAAGATATCTGGTGAGATTTTGTTTGATACAAAAGATAGGTTTAACTCTGGTTCAGGATGGCTGAGCTTTTATAAAGCAGTCGATGGAGCGACGATTACAAAGGCAGATAATTCATTTGGTATGAGAAGAGTTGAGGTTATCGCTAAGAAATCTGGAGCTCATTTAGGACATGTTTTTAACGATGCATCAGGAGGTAGGCAGAGATTTTGTATCAATGCAAATATTTTGGACTTTGTGCCAAGGGATAAAATCAAAAAGTAGTTATGCAAAAAATAGGATTTGGAGGAGGGTGTCACTGGTGTACTGAGGCTGTCTTTGAGTGCTTGGATGGTGTGGATGAAGTCTTGCAGGGGTGGATTAGTAGTAGTGAGGAATCTAAAGGTGCATTTAGTGAAGCTGTTTTGCTACGATATGATCCTTTTGTAATACCTTTGGAGATCTTGGTAGAGATACACTTGCTTACTCATAATTCAAGCTCCAATCACTCAATGAGAGATAAATATCGTTCAGCAATCTATACATTTAATGAGGAACAATCGCAAGAAGCAAAGGATATTTTAGCTAAAAAAGCAAATCTTTTTCATAAACCCATCGTAACAGAGGTTTTGCCACTTGAAGAGTTTAAACTAAATCAACAGAAGTATTTACACTACTACAAAAAAGACCCAAGTAGAGCATTTTGTAGAACTTATATTGAGCCAAAATTGAAGATGATAGTTAAGGAGTATTCGAAGTATTGTCATTTTTAGGATAATATTTGTGTTACAATCTAAGAAAACGATATTTATAAAGTAGGAGCAGATATGCCATATAATAAACTAAACGATGAAGAAAAAAGAGTCATCATAGATAAAGGAACAGAGAGGGCATTTAGTGGGAAGTATTGGGATAACCATGAAGATGGCACCTATATCTGCCGTCAATGCAATACCCCGCTTTTTAGCTCAAAAGCCAAGTTTGATAGTGGTACTGGATGGCCGAGCTTTGATGATGCTTTGCCAAATGCTGTAAAAGAGATCCCAGATAGTGACGGTATGAGAACAGAGATAGTCTGTGCCAAGTGTGGCGGACACCTTGGGCATGTTTTTAAAGGTGAGGGGTTTACTGACAAGATGACAAGGCATTGTGTGAACTCGATTTCGCTTGATTTTGTGAAAGATTGAGGGTTGAATTTTTAGACTGTTTTTATATGTAATCCATCTATATATCTAAAATCTTTAACATTATATGTGATAAGTTCGCAAGAATTTATGATAGCAGTAGCAGCTATGAGGCTATCAGGTATATCCAATCCGTGGCTTTTTGCATATGTCTTTATAAGTTTGGTAGCTTTTATCGATATTTCTTGGTTGAGATGAGCGATTTTAAAGAGAGATGTAAATTTTTGAATCTTTTTAATTTCATTTTTATTGAATGCACCATAATAGAGTTCCATTTCAGATATAGAAGATATAAAGATTTCGGAGGTGAATGATTCAACCATTTTGATAGTAGAGGAATTCCCCTTTAAAATCTCTATCAAAATATTTGTATCTAAGAGTCTTTTTTCCACGAATCATCTCTTATGCTTTGGATATCAATATCCCTATCTTTCCACATACCGGCAAACTCTGATAGGTTTAGCTTACTTGGTTTTTGGTTGTCATTGTCTAAATTCTTTTGTAGTGTATCTCTTATATATGCCGATAGGCTAATACCAAGGGCATTCGCCTTTTGTTTTAGCTCTTTGAGCATACTTTCTTCAAAATATATTTGAGTTCTTTGCATCATGGCTCCTTTTATACATCATAAATTATACATCAGTAGCAGTTTTTTGTCAAATCTCACACAAACTCCTCCACCACCCACTCTCCAAACGGAAATGAGCTTGTAAAAGCAGG
>CAZYJF010000038.1:0-10292 GCA_964647715.1 uncultured Sulfurospirillum sp.
TCTTTGAATGGTTATCCAACTATCTAACTGTCTTTGTTTTTCATCCTCACTATCTTCATCAAACCATCCAATGGCAGTAGGATAGATGAGTATATCAGCACCTCTTAATGCCATCAATCTTGCTGCTTCAGGAAACCACTGATCCCAACATATAAGAACACCCAAACTCCCAACAGATGTCTTAATAGGAACAAATCCTAAATCCCCAGGAGTAAAATAGAACTTCTCATAAAATCCAGGATCATCAGGAATATGCATCTTTCTATACTTACCAGCCAGAGTGCCATCTACTTCAAATACAAAGGCACTATTGTGATACAAACCGTTCGTCCTCTTTTCAAACAAACTAGAAACTAAAACAATACTGTTTTCTTTTGCTACCTTTGAGTAAAACTCTAAATCACTCTCAAAGTCATTAGCCAAATCAAATTTATCAACATCTTCTGTGATACAAAAGTAGTTACTATCGTGCAACTCAGACAAGACGATTAAGTTAGCACCCCTTTTTGCAAGAGAGTTGATAGCATCTACAATCTTCTCTCTCATAGACTCTTTAGAACCACTATACTTTAACTGAACAATCCCAACTCTCATATCAGTGTATCCTCCAAAGCTTTATAAATAGACAGAGCTTGATAGTGCTCTAAAACATCATGCACCCTGATGATTGAAGCCCCCTCCTCTACTGCCTTTAAGTGTATAGCTAAAGTAGCAGGCAATCTTTTTTCTATTGGTGTAGGCAAAATTTTATCTATCATACTCTTTCTACTTGCCCCAATCAAAAGAGCTTTCTTGAAGTGCTTAAAATGACTCAAATGCTTAAGCAGTAGAAGATTATGCTCCAAACTCTTTCCAAAACCAATACCTACATCCAAGATCAAATCTTCAATACCATAACGATCGGCCTTTTCTAATCGCTCTTGAAAAAATCTATCAATTTCATCTATCACATCATCATATTGAGGATTATTTTGCATAGTTTTTGGATTGCCTTTCATATGCATCAAGACAACAGTAGCTTTTGTTTGAGCCGCTATATCACAAACTCTATCATCGCTTAAAGCTGTAATATCATTGATGATTGAAAATCCTCTTTGCAAAGCATACTCTACCGATTTAGGAGAGTAGCTATCAAGACTAAATTTTACTCTTTTAAAAAGTTGTTCATCTTCAATCAAATCAACAATATCCTTTAACCTAAAAAACTCCTCCTCTTCACTCACTCCAAGAGATCCGGGTCTAGATGAGACTGCACCGATATCAATTATATTGGCCCCATCTTCTATCATCTTCTCAATTTTATTAAAAGCATTCTCTTTATCAAAACGGCTCTCTTGAAAAAAACTATCATCATTTGCATTCAAAACACCCATGATCTGCAGATCAAAGCTCTTAGTATTGATAAACTCCTTTAAAGTTTTAGCTAAACCACTCAAACCAAACGGTTGAGCCATCTCTTTTTTGCTAAGTATTTGCATCTGCTTTTTATTTACTATCAATACACCATCTACACTCTTATCTTTGCACATGATCGTATCTTTCTCTACTGCAAACTCAGCTCCAATAGACAGAGCATCTTGCTTTAGTATATTTGCCGCTGGTGTTTTAATATCTTTGATATAAAAAAGATTTAAATCCATCTTCTTTTTCATGATCAAAATACCCTCTTTAGTAGAGCCAATCTTCTCTAATAATCTAACGGAGTCTGTATCATTTGCTATTTTTATGATCTTCATTTTCTTCCTCTAGCTTGATAGATTGTCAAAAGCAATTGTGACAAGATAGAGATTGGTCTTGCATTGAGTTCACATAAATGCTGTGCTTTTTGAAAAATCTCCAACTCTTTTTCGTTGAACCTGATCTTTGCTCTATTGACACTCAAAACAAACAACTCTTCGATGATCGCTTTTAATTCTAACTTTTTTATATGTCTATGCTCTTTTAAAAAGTCAAAAATCTCTTTTAAATCCATCTTTGCTAGATCAAGGTTTAAATCTATCTCTAATTTTTTTGACTCTATCATCTCTATAGACAATCTAGACCTAATAGTGGGCAAAAGTGTTGATTTTGAACTAGCTATCAAGATAAACTCTATATTTCTAGGAGGCTCTTCAAGAAGTTTTAGCAAAGCATTTTGAGCTTCTATTCTATACCCCTTGGCACAGATAAGCAAATACTTCTTTTTCTCTTCCGCAATGTAAGCCTCTTTTATTACCTCTTTTGCATGTTCAACTTTAAACTCATCACAAATATACTCTTTTACCAATTTTGAGTCGATATCTGATCTAATCTTAGATCTTGCAAACTCTACATCAAAACTCACAACAATTCTACTAGACATCAAAGAGAACCTTGTAAATCGACCTCTCCAAAGAGCATTGCCTCTACACTCATTTCAAATAGTTGTGCCAACTGTATCAACTTAAAATCACTCTTTCTCTCATCAATTCCTAGATATAAAGAATTCTGTTCTCTCTCATCCAAAAGCCAGATCATAGAGTCATCTTTAACTCTTGCTATATCTTTTCTTTTATGCTTAGATGATCCTACATAAAAGAAAAAGTACCCATTAGGAAATAAAAGCGTGAGCATATCGTCTAGTAGTTCTAACTTTTCACTAGAATCTAAATCATCAAGTTTTGGGAAAAAAGCATCCAATTTAAAAATAGGCAAGAGAGGTCTTTCAAAAGTGGAATTATTTAAGATATTCAGTAGATAATCCACAAACCACTCTCGATCTTCATCCCCAATCACTATCATAGCTTTTGTATCAACTAAATTTTGAAGTGCATTTGCAGCGATTGGCAACCACTCAAATCTCTTCTCCTCCATCCAAGCCATAGCTGGAATCTTTCTTACAGTATCAAGTGTCCAAGAGGAGAAGTCTTGCATCATTTATCCAATTCATATGCCTCATGTAAGGCACGAACAGCTAGTTCTCCATATTTTTCATCAATCACCATTGAGATTTTTATCTCACTTGTACTTATCATCTCTATATTGATATTTTCCTTTGCTAAAGCTTCAAATGCTCTACTAGCAACACCACTGTGTGATTTCATACCAACACCAACAATAGATACTTTAACAACATCACTATCAAATTCTAAGTTTTTTGCAGGATTTAGTGCAAGCATGATATCTTTTGCACGATCTAACTCATTTCTTGGAACAGTAAATCCAAGATTTGTTGAGCCATCCTCTCCCACATTTTGGATAATCATATCAACATTTATACCATCTTTTGCAAGTTTTGTAAAAATTTCAGCAGCAATCCCAGGCTTATCTACAACCCCTCTTAAGGTAATTCTTGCTTGATTTTTATCTAGTGCTACTCCACTGACTATCGGTTTTTCCATGATATTTTCTTCCTTGGTAATTAATGTTCCACTATTATCGTTAAAAGAGCTTCTTGTAACTAAATTTACATTCAATTTTTTTGCTAACTCTACTGATCTGTTTTGAAGTACCTTTGCTCCAAGTGAAGCAAACTCAAGCATCTCATCATAAGAGATTTTATCAATCTTCTTAGCCTTTGGCTCAATCCTAGGATCAGTCGTATATACACCATCTACATCAGTATATATCTCACACAAGCTAGCCCCCAATGCCCCAGCAATCGCCACAGCACTAAGATCACTACCACCTCTTCCCAAAGTAGTAACATTCCCCTCTTTTGAGATACCTTGAAAACCAGCGACTATGACTATCTTTCCACCATCAATCTCTTTTTCGATGGTACTAGTATCAATCTTTTCAATCCTAGCACTTGTATGCACACTATCAGTTATCATACCAGCTTGTCTTCCTGTTAGTGCTATTGCTTCATATCCCATCTCATTTAAAGCGATACTCAAAAGTGCAGAAGTTACCCTCTCTCCTGAACTAAGCAGTATATCCATCTCTCTTTTTGGAGGATTGGATGAGAAGTGTTGGGCATAAGAGATGAGTTTATTTGTCTCACCACTCATCGCTGAAACGACGACTACTACACCATTGCCATCTTTTTTAGTTCTTGCAACTCTTTTGGCGACATTTTCGATTCTCTCTAAGTCACCTACACTTGTTCCACCATACTTTTGAACAACTAACACTACAAATATCCCTCTTTTTTAAAATATGAAAGCACCTTTTTATAAATTGGTTTTTTTATATATGAGATCTGATCCATCGCCTCTTCATACGATAAAAATTTATAATCTATAAACTCAGGCTCTTTTGTAGCTAGATCTATCTTGGCACTCTGTTTTAACTTCACCAAGAAATACTTTTGTCTCTGTCCATCATATGGGTAGATCTTTTTAGAATTTTTATTTAAAAATTCATAACTAATCCACTCTGGATACTCAGCTATGATATCAACCTCATTCGTCCCTATCTCTTCTTTTAACTCTCTAAGTAGTGCCTCTTTTGGATCTTCTCCCTCATCAATACCACCTTGAGGAAACTGCCAAGCATCCTCTTTGATATCAATTCTGTTAGCTACCAAAATCTCACTTGCATGTGGATATTTAGAAGAGAGGATCACTGCGGCTACATTTGGTCTGTAACGAAGCTTCTTTTTCATTTACTCTCCTCATTGTTTTGTGATATACTATCCAAAAATGATTTAAAAACGGATCTTCTAAATGCTTCTATATCTTCATATCCCTTTTTGCGATAGCCTCTGTCACTACTGTGCATTTAACTCCTACACACATCTTCACCACCTACAAAGCTCCTATATGGATGCGATAATCAGACAATTTGACGAGGATATAAAAAGGTTTGATCTTAAAAAAAATAGTATAGAATCACTCTTTATCGGAGGAGGAACTCCTTCAACCATCCAGCCAAAACAATACAAAGCTTTTTTTAAAAAAATATCCCCCTACCTAAAAGATGATATCGAAATCACCAGCGAAGCCAATCCAAACTCAGCCTCAAAAGAGTGGCTAGAGGGTATGAGAGATTTAGGAGTAAACAGGATCAGTTTTGGGGTACAAAGCTTTAACGAAAAAAAACTAAAATTTTTAAATCGCTCCCACTCAAAAGATATGGCAATAAATGCGATAAATGATGCTCATAAAGTTGGATTTAAACATATTTCACTAGACCTTATATATGCTACAAGTATGGATACAAAAAAACTCCTCCAAGATGACCTATCAACTGCCTTTTTGCTCCCCATAGATCACATAAGTGCCTATGCATTGACATTGGAAGAGGGAACAAAATTTTTCAATATGCCAAATGTCAAGAGTGATGATGAAGAGTTTGCCCACTGGATCTCATGCATGATTAAAAAACAAGGCTTTAATCAATACGAAGTTAGCAACTTTGGCAAATATGAGTCATATCACAACAAAGGATACTGGAGGTATAAACCATACATTGGGATTGGTGCAGGAGCTGTAGGTTTTTTAAAAGATAGCCGTTTTTACACCCACAAAGATATTCAAAAGTATATTGATGATCCTCTCTATGCAGAGTGTGAAAGATTAAGCAAAGAAGATATCATAAAAGAGAAGATTCTTTTAGGGCTAAGATCAAATATCGGTTTTGAATCAAAACTCTTAGATGATAACCAATTAGAAAAAGCTCGATTTTTACTAAGTGAAAAAAAGCTAAGAGAAGAGAACGGACGATTCTTTAGCGATGAACTGTTTTTAGCAGATGAGATCACTCTTTATATAATTTTGTGATACAATAGGCTTAGAACTCTCTGATGAACTTTTTACTAAAACAGACTGCATTCTACCATGAAGCTGTTTTAAAAAGCTGGTTAATCAGAGAGTTTTATATCAATATCAATTAAGGAAAAAACAGTGTTTGGAATGAGTTTGGGCGAGATATTGGTCATCGCAATCATTGCAATCTTGTTCATAGGTCCTGATAAACTACCTGAGGCCATGGTAAAAGTTGCAAAGTTTTTTAGAGGTGTTAAAAAAAGTATTCATGAAACAAAAGAGACTATCGAAAAAGAGATTCACCTAAGTGAACTAAAAGAGGAGGCTCTCTCATACAAAAAAGATTTAGAAGAGGTTGTACACGAATACA
The DNA here is from genome assembly GCA_964647715.1 of uncultured Sulfurospirillum sp. GTDB lineage: Bacteria > Campylobacterota > Campylobacteria > Campylobacterales > QNZT01 > QNZU01. The sequence continues at coordinate 6,040 of CAZYJF010000038.1, forward strand.
AAGTCGAACTTGATGATGATCTAAACATCGCTGATGATCTTAGAAATGAAGTAACAGATATCAAAAACTCCATAAATGACATATCTTTTTCAAAATTGGAAGAGGATGAGATAAACCCAGTTGAAGAGTTAGAAAAACCAAAGAAAAAGAAGAAAAAAAAGTCTAAAAAGAAAAAAGAAAAAAAAGAAAACCAGATAGGAGATGATGATGTTTGAGGAGATGAAACCTCATCTAAGTGAGCTTAGAAAAAGATTAGCTATTAGTGTAGCTGCTATCATTGTCATGTTCTTTGTGATGTTTACCTTTTGGCAACCTATCCTTGATTGGATGATCCACCCTCTAAAAGAAGTTTTACCAGCAGGTAGCAAGGTCATTTTTACCAAAGTTCAAGAGCCATTTTTTACTGCACTAAAAGTAGCATTTTTTACAGGATTTATAGCAGCACTACCGGTTATATTTTGGCAGATATGGCTATTTATTGCTCCAGGTCTTTATGACAACGAAAAGAAGTTGGTAGTTCCATTTGCTGTTGGGGCAACTGCAATGTTCTTGATAGGAGGAGCATTTGCTTACTATGTTGTAGTTCCTTTTGGATTTGATTTTTTGATAAACTTTGGTTCGCAACTCTTTACTGCACTTCCTAGCATTGGTGAGTATGTTAACTTTTTTACAAAACTCATCCTTGGATTTGGATTAGCTTTTGAGATGCCTGTTTTTACCTTTGTTCTTGCAAATATGGGATTGGTTAGTGATCAAACTCTAAAAGATTTTTTCAAGTATGCCTTAGTCGTAATCTTTTTAGTATCAGCACTTCTAACTCCACCTGATGTCTTAACACAGTTTTTGATGGCTGGTCCCATGGTACTGCTCTATGGTCTGTCGATATTAATAGCAAAGAGTATCAATCCTGAATCAAAAAACTCAGATGAAGATGAAGAGTGATTTAGACCCGCTTTTAGTCAATTCTTATGACTTCAAGCTCCCACCCCATCAAATCGCTTCATCTCCTGCAAATCCAAAAGATAGTGCAAAACTTCTAGTCTATGATAGAAAAAGTGAAAAAATCACCCATACGATTTTTAAAAATATCCTTGATTTCATACCAAAAGATACAAATATTTTCTTAAATGATACAAAAGTGATAAAGGCGAGAATTTTTGGGAAGAAAAAAAGTGGTGGAAAAATAGAACTTTTACTAAACTCTCCACTCCAAGAAGATCAATTTTTAGTCTATATCAGAGGTAAGGTTAAAGTAGATCAAGAGCTGTTCTTTGAAAATAACTTAAAAGCAAGATTGATAAAACTAAATGATGACGGTACAAGAGTAGTACAATTTTTTCTAAATCAAAAACTATTAAACTTTGAAGAATTAAATCAAATCTTAGAGAAAATCGGACATATCCCACTTCCCCCTTATATCAATAGAGAAGATAACAAAGATGATGAGTCAGATTATCAAACTCTCTTTGCCAAAGAGATCGGTGCAGTTGCAGCTCCTACTGCATCACTTCACTTTACAAGTGAACTTTTTGAAAAATTACAAAACACTTTTGATACATATTTTATCACTCTTCATGTAGGAGCTGGAACTTTTAAACCTGTATCAGTTGAAAATATCAAAGATCATATAATGCACGAAGAGATCTTTTATATACCTCCTAAAAGTAAAGAGGCTCTCTTAAGTAAAAAACCCATTCTAGCCGTAGGAACCACAGTCACAAGAACTATAGAGTACTTTGCAAGAAATAAAAAAGAGAGTGGCAAATCAAATCTTTTTTTGCATCCACAAAACAGACCACAAAGAGTAGATCATCTCTTAACAAACTTTCATCTTCCCAAATCAACACTACTGATGCTAGTCGCCTCCTTCATAGGAGTAGAAAAAACACTCCAAATCTACAACGAGGCAATAGGTAATGATTATCGCTTCTACTCATACGGTGATGCGATGTTAATAGTGTAACATTTTAAAAGATAAATGGAATTATCATCTTAGTATTTTGTAGATACTCTTCATACTCACTATGATGTTGTAACCACAACCTCTCCTCTTTTTTTGCCTTTAAAGTTACTGCTAAGATAAGAAGAAAAAAAGCTATAAGATTTATATAGCTAAAAAACTTCAACAAAAGTCCAAAGACCCCAAGAATCAAAGCAAAATACATTGGATGTCTTATATAACGATATGGACCACTTTGAATAAGCTTGGCATTATCTTTAATCTCTGGAGTGATATTAAAATTCCCCAATCTATTGTGCAAAAATATCCAGATAGAAAATATTGATGCAATTAAAACAAAAATCCACCAATACTCAAAGATCTCTTTACTTGATCTTGAAATCACTATCCATGTTATTGAAGCAAATTGTAAAAAAACTAAAAATCTTGACTCTAACATCCTAAATATCTCTCAAGTATAATTTTAGCAGCAAGAGAATCAAGTTTTCCATCTCTTTTATCTCTTCTTAGACCTCTCATTAACTCTTTTGCTTCGAGGCTACTACCAGCTTCATCTTGGTAAACCACCTCCTTTTCAAAGTCAAGCAATGAGACAAAATGCTCTATCCGTCTTTTCATCTCATCCTCACTACTTCCTCCTAGTGGCAATCCCACAACTAATCTATCTATATCCCACTCTTTTAAAAAAGAAGATACATCTCTTGCGGCTTGATCTCTGTTTTTTCGTAAAATTGCATTTTGGGGAAGAGATACTTTTCCATCAAGAGATATGGCAATACCTATTCTTTTTAGTCCAATATCAAGTGCTGCTAATTTCATCTTCTTCTTACTTGTAAATTCTCTATCACAATCTCACCCTCAAGCTCCATCATATAGAGTTCATCACCAAACTTTTTCAATGCTTCATCAAGACTCTTTGGAGTATCAAAAAAATTAAGCTCCTCATCTTGGGTATCTTTTGAAATTTTACCAAATCTAGATACAAATTCATCGATATCAACAATCGCCTCTGCCTCATTTTCAAGAAGTAATTTTTGTGTACCTAAACTCTCCCCTACTCTATGAGATAGAACAAATACATCTTTTTTCAACTCTTTGGCAAACTCAAAACTTCTTAAACTTCCACTATTTAGATCAGCTTGAGTGATGATTAAAATCTCTCCTAAAGCTACGACTATTCTATTTCTATGTACAAATGTGTATCTAGTAGCTCTACTATTTGGAGGATATTCACTAAGAACTAAAGATTTTTCTTCCATATCATTTATCAACTTTTGGTTGATCTTTGGATAGATGATATCAAGAGAGTTTGCCATCACAGCTATAGTATTTGGGAAAGCTCCCTTATGAGCTAGTGCATCAACCCCCATAGCTGCACCACTGACAATACCAAAGCCAATTTTTGAAAATTTATTTGCTAAATCTAAAGTTAACTGTTTTGTATATTGATTTGGACGCCTAGTTCCCACTATAGAAACTAATGGTCTTTCAAGAAGGCTTGCATCCCCTTTAAAATATAACTTAGAGGGAGGTTTTTTTAATCTCGACAAACTCTTTGGCAGAGTCTCTAACTCTCTCATTTATATAGCTCATTGATATATACTAGCTTCACTCCTTCAAACAAATCAGAAGCTTTTTTTAATGCTTCAAATGTCTCTTTTCTAGGATGACAAATTGCAATAGCAAGACCATTTTTTTTAGCCTTTTTTACTGTGAGTTTAATCTGGTTTAATATATATCCGACATCAGCTTTGTTATCCAAAAATATATCTCTTGTATAAACATAGCTATGATGAAGCTTTTGCATCTTTTTCCCAAGAGTATGAGGAGCAGTTTTACTATCTATAAATCTTAAAGAGTATTGATCTAATGCACAAAAAAGCCTATCCATAGCCTTTACATTGGATGTAAATTTACTTCCCGTATGATTGTTTATAGCTACTGCTTTTGGAAACTCTTTAGAAATCTTTTTTACTCTTTTATAGATAGTTTTCAAAGAATCACTACACTTTAAAGTTCCAATCTCTGGTTTTGGATAGTTATAAGCTTCCATCGGAACATGCACCATATAACACTTAAACTCTTTTGCATATTTTGGAGTATCTATGTGATCTTTTGTACTTGGAAAAAATGAGGGAGTGATAGGTATATGCAAAGATTTTAAATTTTTCATTTGGAGAGCATTGCCAATATCATCCATAATAATAGCAACTCTTTTAATACCATCATGGAATACTCTTTTTTCTACTCTTTTACTCTTTTTTACTTTACAAATAGGCTTATAAGCAGTTAG
>CAZYJF010000039.1:0-10284 GCA_964647715.1 uncultured Sulfurospirillum sp.
TGCAAGTAAATGCCTCGCCTAAGACAAAGCTTGTAATGTTATGAACTATCAGGGTATTTAGAGGTGCCCTGATGTAGAATATTAAAAATAAAAAAGGGAACAAATGAGCGATCTAACAAACGAACTTCTTTCACAAATCCAAAAAAACTTCCCTCTTTGCAGATATCCATACAAAGAGATAGCAAGCCGTGTAGGAGTTGATGAGCAAACAGTGCTAAAGATTTTAAAGAAAGAAAAAGAAAACTCTATTATAAGGCAGATCTCTCCCATTTTTGACACTAAAAAACTAGGCTACAAATCCTCACTCGTAGCTTTTAAGGTAGCAGATCAAGATATAGAAAAAGCGACCAAGATAATCAACTCTCATCCAGGAGTATCACACAACTACGAAAGAGATCATGATTTTAATATATGGTTTACCATCGCCGTGTCACCTGAAAGTAAAATAGGACTTGAAGATAGTGTGAAGATTTTAGCAAAGCTCTCAAATGCCAAAGAGTCCATCATCCTTCCAACCCTAAAGATGTTTAAAATATCCGTCAAACTAAACACTACCGGCAAAGATGCCAAAAAGGAAAATGTAAGCCACAAATCCCACAAATCAATCACCCTCACACCAAAACTCATACAAATAATCAAAGAGTCTCAGTACGATCTACCAATCACAAGCGATCCCTTTGCAGACCTAATCAAGAAACTTGATATCAGCTATGACGAGCTTTTTGAGAGTTTGACTCTACTAAAAGATGCTGGAGTGATGAGAAGATTTGCAGCTATTTTAAACCATAGAAAAGCAGGATTTAACGCAAATGCGATGGTCGTTTGGGATGTAGATGAGACAAAAGGGGAGGAGATCGGTAAAATTGCCGCCTCTTTTAGTGCCGTTAGCCACTGCTATCTAAGACCCAAATACCCCTCTTGGCAGTATAACCTCTTCACGATGGTTCATGGAAAAACAAACGATGAAACAAACTCCATCATAGAAGAGATGGCAAAAGAGATAGAACACAAATCAAAACGACCACTCTACTCCACAAGAGAGTTCAAAAAGGTAAGACTCACCTACTTTACACCAGAGTTTAGTGAGTGGGAAGAGGAAAACAAAGGAGTTTTAGATGAATAAGTTTTTTATATTAGAGGGTGGAAACCTTACAATCGCTATCTTTTTTCTGCTGATAGCTATCTTTATATCGACTAGACCTTTTATCAGGGATGGTGTTAAAAAGTTCATTCTATTTGCCACGATTGCGATGTTTTCACTCCTTATTGCAGGACACTACATGATTACAAGTTCACGAATGGCTGGAGTAAAAAAGGCTTTTAACGAAGATAAAGAAGTAGTGTGTGAGAGTCGGATGAATCGTAAGGCAGCTCAAAGCATCTCCATAAAAAAGTCAAATGGTTGGTCTTTAGATGGAGATGTTTTTACAAACCCTAATTATGAGAGAGTCTTTCATACCTCTAGGTGTATTGAGCCAAAATAGGGTATCATTACAAAAAGCAAGGAGGTCTTAATGGCTAAAGAGCATAGTTTTGATATTACTGCCGAACTTGATGCACAAGAGATGAAAAATGCAATAGAACAGGCAAAAAAAGAGATAAACAATCGTTACGACTTCAAGGGTGTTCATTCAGAACTTGACTACAACGAAAAAGCCAAAGTAATCACACTCACGGCTTCAAGCGACTCAAAAGCTGAAGCGATGATGGATATCGTTGTATCAAAGGCGATAAAAAGAGGAATCCCAGCAAAAGCGATAAATGAACACAAAAGAGAGCAAGTTGGAGGAGCTAACACTAAGATCACTCTCTCAATAGTAGATGTCATCTCAAAAGATGATGCCAAGAAGATAACAAAAGCGATAAAAGATCTCAAACTAAAAGTTCAAGCACAAATCAGAGGTGAAGAGATCAGGGTTACTGGCAAATCAATCAACGATCTACAAGCTTGTATATCAGCTATCAAAACACTTGATATCGATGCACCATTAAACTTTACAAATCTAAAATAGTATGAGATTTACAAAGCAAGATCGACCAATCATAGAAACAGTACCAAAGATTGAAGGCTTAAAATGCAAAGCGATGGTCTATGGGCTGTTTTCTTTGGTGACTATCTTGCCGTATCTTATCTTCTTTTATATCTGGTGGGAGTATGACTGGTTGATTGCTATTGGAATTGGTCTATTTTTATACCTGCTTAGTGCTGTTGTTATGAGTAAACTCAGGCTTCTTTCACTTCCAAAAGATCAGTATGAAAGATCTCTTGGATCACTTGAAATTGCCAAATGGTATATTGGGAAAAATCACTGTTACTGATCCACGCTGCTATCTTTGATGATCCTATCGAGTCTGTCTTTTAGTGCTTTTGCCTTTTTGATGTGAGTTTGAAAGTGATCTTTTGCACTCTCACTAGCATTTGAAAGCTCTTCATAGATGGCTATCCTCTCATCGATGATATCATAAAATGAAGCAAACATCTTCTTCATCTCCTCCACCTCAAAGATACTCTTTAGCAGATCTGTTAGCATTCTAATCCTCTGCTTCAAAGATATACTGATATCGTTTTCAAGCCCTACTCTTCTAAGATCTCTTTTTGAGAAATATATACCACATCTCTTTGGAACAAGCATCACTGTTGTTAGCTCTATTACATAGTCTGGAAACTCCTCTTCAGGCTCCTCCTCTTGATTTGTATCACAACAATCATCCTTGCTTCTGCTCATCCACTCATCAAACTCTTTTCTTAAATCATCCATCTTTCATCCACTCTTTTGTTTTAATTTTTGCTATCTCTTCTAAAAGTTCACTGAAGTTTTTTTGAAGATCAAACACTTTTGCATTACACTTTATATCAAGATCATCCCTATCAACTATCACTAGATCAGCTTCACAATCAATACTTTCATCACTAATTCTCTCAATATCCACATCGATATCTTTGGCAATAGCACTAAGGGATAGTGTATTTTCAACCACTTCATCATAAAAGATAAGCTCTTTTGGCTCACTAAGATTTAGATGATAAACGACTGATTTGATAGCAGGAGTATTTCCAAAAACAGCCACTCTCTTACCCTTTGGTTCAAGCAAACTAACCACTGCTTTACCTAGTGTAACATAAGCCTTGTTTTTACCATCGACCACATCTAGTGAATCAACCATACCACAAACTTTCGCCTCTTCATCTTTCTCATCCAAAAGATTAGCTACCGTGTTCCAAAACTCTTTCTCAAAATATGCTCCCTTGACTTTAGAGTTTTTAAAGTTGTAGAGGAAAAACCCTATATCATCTTCACGAATATTTAGAGGCATCACAAAGCGATCTACATCAGCCTCTTTGAAGTACTTATTAAAATAAGGCTCTATCTTATGCTCAATCGCATCCACTCCGATAATGGAGTAGAGTGCCGTATCTTTGCCTATCATCTCTACTGGATACCCCATAAGCTTTTAGCCTCCTCCTCTTCTATATTGCACCTTGGGCAGATGTCATTACTTGTGGGAAGAATAGTATAAAAGTTTCCACACTCTGCACATCTTCTTTGCTTAAACTCTATAAGTCTTTGCATCTTGGACTCAAAGATATTTTCAAGATCAAAATCAATGAGCTCTATTGAATTACTTTGACAGACATCGTGGCATAAGTGACACTTTATACACGAAAGTGGATCAAAGTCTATCTTGCTTCCTCTTTGGTCACTACTAAGTGCTCCAGTAGGACATAGCCTGTAACAAAACGAGCAATTATCGCAACTACTATCAATACTCTTTTGAGAAATAAAGGAGAATGTATCAGCACTCACCTTTTGTAAGTCTTTAGGCTTTTCAACCCTCTTTAATGCCATAAAAAGAAGTTTTCTCTTATCTGGATAACTCTTATCTCTCATCGAGGAGCTAACAGTGCTATCTATCAGTTCTCGTCTATCAACTTTTTCTATCTCTTTATCAAATTCAACCTTACTTTTGATGATCCCTTTTGGAGATAATCTCTTTAGAAAATCACGACGATCTGGCTCCTCTTCATCATCTTTTGGCTCAGTTATTTGATCATCTTCTTGGCTAACTACTTCTATCTCTTTTTCAACTCCAATACTTTTTAAAAATAGATTTGCTTCATTGATAGTTGGTAGGATGTAGCTATCTAAAAGATCAGATGTTTCACTCTCTCTAAAAGCAGTTATATCAAGTTTAAGATCATCTTTACGCAAAATTGCCAAAGAGATCAGATGCTCCACACTCAATATGGCAAGTGTAGGAATATCTTGAGCTTCTCTTATGGTATCAACATCTGATTCAAGAAATTTAAATACAAACTCAGTAGTACTAAAACCACTCAAGCTGATAGCTTCACTTGGACAAACACCTATGCATCCACCACAATCTATACAACTATCAGTGATCTTCACTATATTTTCATCAAATGCTATACCTTTGTTCTCTAAAGGGCATATATCATAGCATTTAGTACATTCACTATATTTACTACTAGCTCTTACACATGAGCCATAATCTATTTTTAATTTTTGCATTGCTTGTTCAAATAATCAAAATCACCGAGCAAAAAATCAAGTGTTATCATCGCTGCGTCGTGATAAAACGGAGTCGAGGCTTCATTTATCACATTGATTAGATACAGTGGTGCCCAAGCTATTAGGTGTTTATCCATAAATTCAAGTTGTAGTTCACACAGCTCTTTTGAACTTTTTTCATTCTCATCTTCAAGAGCTTTTCTTTGAGCTTTTATCATCTCATACATAAACTCCAATTCTACTCCGATATGATCTGGTGATATGACTCTTGCTTTATCTTTTTCCACCACAAAATCAAATCTATCGTAAAACTGCAATGCCGTATTTTCCCCACCACTTTCAATCATCGCATCATCTCTAGTATAAAATGATTCATATGGGACCAAATGCAAGATACCTATATCAGTGTAGTCAACATTTAGATGTTCATATAAAAGTTTCTCTCTATCACTATTTTTATAAATATCCCACTCTAAAAAGTTATTGAAGAACTCTCTTACACCCTCTTTTTCTATCAATTCAAGCAACTCTTCATCAGCCTCTTTAAGTAGAAGTCTTGAAGTAAGTGCATAAAAAAATTCTCTATTTTTTGTATCTTGTAGTAACTCTTGCATCATTTTCCTTGGGGTATGAGGAGGGAAGTTCCTCCTCTTTTTGTATTAAGATTTTATCGAAATGGAATAAGCTTTGTCTGAAAGCTTAGCCCCAGGTCTTTTCATATGTCTTGGTCTTCTTATCGTATCACCTGAATCAAGAGGTCTAGTAAGATCATCTCTCCAAACTTGATAAGTTTTGAAGTTGTTTTCATAATTTACATAGATATCTCCTATCTTATCATCAGATCCAGCTTTTTCTATGATCACTTTCTGATGCCAAGCATGATTTCCTGCGATTGGATCAGGATGAGCAGGTGCCACGGCATTTTGCCAAGAACCTGTCAATCCATCCCACCAGATATTATCCAAATCTTTGTTTTGCTCAGGGAATTGCCAAACTTTATGTCTTGGCTTGATGCCCTCTTTTGGTTTTAGGGTTCCGACTTTCCCATCATCACTCATCTCATATAGAGGAGCACCTAGTCCCATTACTCCAAGTTCATTGTCAAATCCTGGGATCTCCACAGCATTTTTAAGTTTCCAACGACCAGCATGGTGAGAACATGCTAGCACTCCAGGTCTTTGACCTTCAGTTGCAACTGCCATAGCGATAAAATAACCACTATCGAGATTACTCAGTGTATCTACGATTCTAACCTTGATAGCATCTCCAGTTTTGATTCCTAATTTCTCAGCATCTTTTGTGTAGATCCAAACCGGATTGTGGTTTTGAGAAATCTCCATCAAGTGCTTAGAGTTTACACTTCTTGTATGAATGTTATATGGTAGTCTAAATATTGTATTTAGAGCAAACTCATTATCAGCCTTCATATATTTGTGGTGAACTTGAGTTACAAGATGGATCATCTTGTCAGCTTCAGCATTGTTTCTTGGGTAGATTGGTATACCATACTCAGGCCATTTCCAATCATTTGCAAACCAATCAACATAGAAGTCAAGTTTTTTATCGATTGTATGGAACCCTTCATGGAATTTACCATTAACTTCAACACCAATAGAGTGCTTTTTACCCTTATGTTCTGCCCACAAGACACCAAACTTATCTTGTTTGATCTCATCGATTTTATATGTTTTACCGTGAGCTTCGATAGTTTTATTTTTCTTATCGATTTTAAGCTCTCTTTCTTGAGGTTTGTATATATCAGTCTCCTCAGTCCAAGCTCCGTGATCTCTCATATACTCATAGTGAGGAAATTCACTATTTGGATACTCTCTTTTTGCTACACTTGAAAGTTTAGGAAGCAGTGCAAATGCTGCGTCATAATACTCTGCAATCGTCACAGGACGAGATGGATCTTTTTTACTAGCTGCATGTTTTTGAATACCTAAGCTTCCATCTGGATCAACATGATAGTAAAGAAGGTTAAAGAAGAACTCATTCTCTTCCCAAATCTCTCCAAGCCCTGCTTTCATATGTGCTTCAAGAGTTCCTCTCCACGGCTGTTTTGGTTTCCAACCCATCTTTTCAAGTGCTACACGAAGTGCAGGTTGTCTAAATGCCATCCAACGCTCAGGTTTTGTTGGTGCAGATTGCTGATCGTGTCTCTCACCAGCAAGTCCAACTGGCAATACATAATCACAATACCAGTTAGTCTCACTCCAAGTTGGACTAAGATTAAAAGTCATCTCCATCTTTTTCTCATTTTTGAGGACATCTATCCATCTAAATCCATCTGGGTTAATCCATACAGGGTTATACATCCTTGGGATCCAAACAGCTAGTTTAGTAGGAACATTTACACCTTTATCTCTCCACTTTTTCTGCCACTCTTCATCTGCAAGAAGGTGAGGCAAGATCATACTCATCTCATAAGTTGCTAGTGGATACTCAGGTGGCCATGAAAGCTCATTCCAAACATCTACTTTATCTGGATATTTACCAGCTACCGTTGCAGCATCACCTTTTCCACCAACAGAAATCTCATGCCAGTGGTGCCAGCTAACTCCACCAATATCTCCTCTAAGAGATCCAGTAAGTGCCATAAGCAAGAATCCAGCTCTTGTATTCATCCAGCTACCTCTGTGACCGATTGTTCCAGCTCTCCAAAGATATGTAGCTATAGATCCATCTGCATCAACTATTAGATCAAAGATCTCTTCTAGCTTATCTTCTTGACCCTCTAATTTACACTCATTGATAACAAACTTCTCATCATATGGAGCATAGATCTCTTTGATCATCTCAATAAATCCCTCATAAGATCTATCTTTTGGAACTTTACTGATATAACCATATCCAACCATCTTCTCTAGGTATGCATCATCAGCCATCAAACGATCCCAGTTCACCCAATTTTTAACAAAATCGTGATCTACTGCATCTTCACCATTCTTTTTCTTTGTATTTAATAGTCTATTTACCCAGTAAAGATAAAGTGCCGCTTCAGTTCCAGGCCATGGACTTAGCCAAATATCAGCAATTCCTGCACTGTTTGAAAGTCTAGGATCAATTACAACCATCTTCGCACCATTTTTTCTTGCATCTGCTATATAACCAGCTGATTGTTGGAAGTAGTGACCTGCATCAGCTGCGTGAGATGATTGTAAAAATAGTAACTTTGTATTTGCCCAGTCAGGTGAATTTCTATCATCATTCGCCCACTGGATTGAACCCTCTCTTGCTCCTGCACTACAGATATTCGTATGAGAATCAGTTCCATCAACACCTAGCATCGCCGGAACTCTTCCTGTAAATCCATTCTCATTTGGTCGTCCAACATGATACATGATAGCTTTTTTAGATAGTTCATCTCCCACTTTTAGAGTATCATGCATCTTTTTACCGATCTCTTTTAGTGCTTGATCCCAAGTGATTCTAACCCACTTACCAGCACCTCTTTTACTTCCAGGAGCTCTTTTGATAGGAAACGGGATACGATCTGGATCATACATCTGTGAAGTTACAGCATAACCCTTTGCACAGTTTCTTCCTCTACTTCCTGTATGAAGTGGATTTCCCATATATTTTCTAACTGTCAAAGTCTTCTTATCAACCCAAGCAGTCAAGCCACATCCAGCTTCACAGTTTGAACATACAGTAGGTACGATAGTATAATCATGAACTAATATTCCATCTTCATTATCCTCACTACCTACTCCATTTCTACCTACTCCACCTCTTTTCCAATCAGCTCCATCTAACTCTTTGTAACTATCCCACTCAGTTTGAGAAGGATAAAAGTTTAGTGATGAAGGAGTGGAAGTAAATCTTGTCTCTTTAGACTCTTCCTTTGCCAATACATTGGTAAATACTCCCGCAGCTACAGTAGCACCTGCAACAGTGGCTGCTGATCCTTTTAAGAAATTTCTTCTACTTTCTAAAAACATTATTCACTTCCTCCCTAACTCAAACTTAATAGTTGTGGTATAACTAGCCACACATGTTTTGCGATAAATAGACCCACTAGTGCCAAAATAGCTGCAATCTTAAGTAGTCCTTCTCCGCCTTTTAGAGCAATCGCCACTAAAATGATAGGAATGATATATCCTATAAATTGTCCAAGCCAGAACATAAAGTGCCAATCTCCACCCTCACGAATCGCTGCTAAAGTTGCCTCAACCTCTGCATCTTTCCAAGAGAAATAATACTCACCAAGGTACATGATAAGTGAAAGCGAAGCTGCAACTGCTAAGATAATACCAAGCTCTCTTTTTGCCTCACTTGAAAACTTACTACCAAGAAGTAATAATATCGATGATCCAGCTACTAGTGCAGCAAAAGCCATCTGTGCAAGTTCAGCAGGTGTAGCCCACAATGCTCTAGCACTCGCCTCTCCCATGATAACTGCTGTATAAAGTGTAACAGGGATTGCCAAGATAACTGCTATTTTTAACAATAGATCATAAAGACCTTTTGTCTGATTTTTCATAACTGCCAAAAATGCCATAAATGCTATCACACCTGTAAGTGCCGTAGCCATCCAAGCTCCAACAGTAATAGCTGAAGTAAAGTGAGGATGAAAAAAGATATTTACCATTCTAAGCGGTTGATGCAGATCAAGCAGTGTAAATAGTAAAAAGATATTCAAAAAGATAAAAGCAACTACCGGAATAGTCCTTCTAATACCAGTAACTCCACCCTCATCTTTGTGTCTTGCAAGCATATAAGCTCCAACCAAAACAGCACCGGTTGCGATAGATTTCGCCCAGAGGTTTAGAGTAATCATCCAACCCCACACAACTCCTGGTAATGCCACATCAAGAGTCGTAATAGCATGATTTATAATTTGTGTATGTTCCATCTTACTCTCCTCCTATATGTTTTAGGTGCGTGATATTGTTAAAGAGGTTATAACCATCTTTTCTTAGTGATGCTTGAGGATTTAGTTGAGCTTGTCCACCACCCACATAGAAGTGTTTAGGAACAGTCATCTTCTCAGGCTTTCTAACTTGAACTCTCTTATCTCTAGCAATATACTTACTGATAGTACTAGTTGGATCTTCAAGGTCACCAAAGATATTTGCCTCAACCGGACACGCTACAACACATGCTGGCATCAATCCACCCTCAATCCTGTGAGCACAATATGTACACTTGTCTGCTGTATTTGACTCTGGATCCATATAAATTGCACCATATGGACAAGCCATGATACAACCTGCACATCCGATACATCTAGCACTGTCTATATTTACAATACCATTATCAAGATAGTGAAGAGCAGAAACAGGACAGATTCTCTCACAGGGAGCAGATTCACAGTGATTACAACGAAGTGGTGTAAATGTTCTGGAAGTATTCGGGAAAAGTCCCTGATCTATGTACTTTACGCGAAGTCTCCAAGAACTAAGCGGCACCTCATTTTCTACCTTACAAGAAACCTCGCATGCTTTACAACCCATGCAAAGATCGAGATCTACTAGGAAGCCTAACTTCATAATTTCTCCTTTATTTTAGTTACCAATTACCCAGTAATCGTCCTAACGGATGTGCTAATTATATCATATTTTTTAATAAAACCTTCTTAAACTCTTATTAGCTTTTATAATGCTTTATGATTAAAAATTAAAATATATACAAAAAAAGACGATTAAGTATAAGATTACAATATTAAAGATATTTATTAATTATTAATTAATCATTAAGATAACTTAACTATAATAGATACCTTATTATGAAGGAATTTTACATGAAA
>CAZYJF010000040.1:0-9965 GCA_964647715.1 uncultured Sulfurospirillum sp.
TCTCTTCCCCCTAACCAAAACTGGCAGATACTTGATTCCCCAAGCTAAAAAGATTGATATAAAAAGTGCCACGCTGATATAAAATAACACTAAACTTCCACTAAAAGAGTAGATTATTCTAAAGTAAAGAACTATTTGGGTGAGATAAAAGATCACCTTTGTAGCTGTGTCTATAACCATCCTATTCCCTGAGTGTCCAAGTGTAACTCTTGTACCAAAGCCTATCAAAATAGTAGTCAAAAATCCAAGTAAAACTAGATGTAGATCAAGAGCCAAAAAAGAGCTTTTAAAAACCATTTGAGCAATTAACGATACTCCACCCATAATCAGTCCAAGAGGAAGCCAATAGATTGCGATATGAAGTATCCAGATAATTGGCTCATTTTTGAAAAAGGGAAGTTTCCATCTAATCATCTCTTTTGCAAGAAGAACTCCAGCAACTATAAGAGAAATACCTCCAAGATCAAGGTTAAATAGCGATAAAATTGATGTGATTAAAAAGAGTATGAAGATATTTCTCATCAAGCTTTTATCTCTTTCAATCATCACATGAGTAAAAAATGGCACCATCCTTTGAGCGATACTTAGGGCTAAAAAGATCATATACGAATAAACGGCAGTTTTTGAAAAATTTATAGTGCCAATAAAACTCAATAGATTTGCCACTATACCCATGCTCCAAGCAGTGATGATCCAAAATTGGTCGTGTTTGTCAGGACTTGGTGAAGCTTTGTATATGTTGATAAAGATAAAGAGTGCATAAACTTGTGCAAAAAGAATGAATAATTTTGCTAGATAGATAAGATATATTGAGCCAAATGCACCTGCCAAAAAAAGCACAGTTGCAAAAGCAAGTGGATAAAAGACCTTCATATACTCTTTTTGTGTGAGTGGAGGCATCTGTGAAAATCTAGTAAATGTAGTTAGCAAAAACCCAAGAAATGCAGGAGTAAATAGTAGGTAGATCATGGAGTAAGAGTGTAAAGTTATCGGGTTAATCTCCAACGATACATATCCACCCATAGACAGAGCAAAGAGGCTCATAAAGATTATGGCATTGACTACTGCCAAAGCAAAAAAGGGTTGATGAGGTTGAGAGAAGAAGTAGTGTTTTGGGCTTAGATTTAGCATATTAGAACCTTATATGAATTACAGTACCGTGAGTATTGATACTTGGAATTGTATCAAAATTTCCTACACTTTGGTCAAAGTGACCAAAATAAAAGATAGACCCTAAAATCGCCACTACCACTAAAACTGCCAATATGATCTTAAATGGTGAGTATGGTCTCTCTCCTATTATCTTACCACTTCTTGCATTGATAGCAAATCGATACTCTTTATTTCCATGCTTAAAAGATGCCGTCCATATAGGAAGGAGGATATACTTAAATGTACTCTTATTGTGATAGACTCGCATATCCTCGATCATCTGCCTATCTCCTCCGATATCTGCTCTAACATGCTCGGTGATTTGGTGTCTCATATACCCTTTTGCATACTCAAATCCCTCATCAAGAGCAATTTGATAAATCTCACTCTCAAATCCACTCAAAAATCTCTCATCAAAGGGTTCTAAATTCTCCAAGTCCCAAGGATCAAGAGAATCAGCGATCTGTCTTGGTATCGTTTTAGAAGCCCCCACCAATACATCATCAAAGCTGTCATAGACCTCACCTTGAACCGGTGTCCACTCGATCCTCTCGACGATATCTTCGATAAGTTCTTCTCGTCCATCTATATAGACTCTTCTTACTACTCTATCATGATATACTATTCCTCTTCTACCAAAGTAACGAGTATGAGTGTTACTGTCATATGTCCAGTAGGGTAGATAGATTCCTAGCATTGTATCACTATCATAAATATCTTTTAATGAGTTTGGTGCAAACCATAGATTTCCTACCCATTTCTTGAAAATCTCTTTAGCCTCTTTGTGGTTGATATCAAAAGGTAGAATAGATTTTGGAGCCAAAGGCATAAATATATCTGCATTTGTGATGATAGGTGTATTGCAGTAGGGACATCTTGTGCTTCGTTTGTGAATATCTACATCAAACTTTGCCGCACATGAGGGGCACTTAAACTCTCTACTTGTAGCTCTCTCATCCCAACTTTGATGAGAGAGCTTCTCCAAAGCACTGTTTAGATCAAGCTCACGAATCGGAATCGGTGGAGGATTTATCTGGTTAATAGCACCACAGTATGAACATTTTAGTGCATCCTCATCAGCACAAAAGATGAGGTTTGCACCACAGGATTTACAAGGAAAACGCTTTTGAGTAAAGAGCGTTTTTTCCTTGAGTTTTGGTTTTTGGAGCATCTATTTAAGAGGTGGTGGGGTTAGAAGGTTAAAGAGAGCTTCTAGCTCCTCAAACTCTTTGGCTTTTCTCCAAGTCTCCATACCACTTGACCACATGAGTGTATCTGAAGTGATTTTGTGATCTTTGATATACTCATTTATCTCATCGATACTTAGAGGTCCTATTGGATCTTTACCATCAGCATAATAATACATCTTTTCAAATGGTTCAGGGATATAGTCGCTGTTTTTACTTTTGTTAAAGTTTTGGCTCATTTTTTCAGCCATAGCCATACCAACACCCATACCAGCTCCCATGCTAGCCATATTTCCCTCACCACCTTTTGTCATCGACTCAGCAGTTTGAAATTCAAGATATTTGTGAAGATCAGTAACTATTCCCATACTAGATCGCTTATCGATAGCCTCTTCCACAGCAGGTGGAACAGATATGTTTTCTATTAGAAATTTTGTAAGTTCTATACCATATTTGCTAAATTCAGCAGATAGTCTTTCTGTTATATACTCGCTTAATTGGTCATATCTACTAGCAAGATCAAGTACAGGGATATTTGAATCAGCTACGATATTTGAAAATCTAGCAACGATGATATTTCTTAACTGATTACTGATATCTTCCACATTAAAGTTACCACTTGTTCCTACGATATCTTTCAAAAACAAAGCAGGATCACTAATCCTCATCTCATATGTTCCAAAAGCTCTAAGCCTTACAACACCAAACTCTTTATCTCTGATGATGATAGGATTTTTTGTTCCCCACTTTAGATCAGTAAATTTTCGTAGATTGACAAAATAGATCTCAGCCTTAAAAGGTGAATGAAATCCATGATCCCAGTGTTGAAGAGTTGTCAAAATCGGTAAGTTCTTTGTCTCAAGTTCATAAATCCCAGGACCTAAAACATCAGCTATCTCTCCCTCATTGACAAATACAGCCGCTTGAGATTCACGAACTGTCAGTTTAGCTCCATATTTGATCTCATTATTATACCGCTCAAAGCGATAAACCATCGTGTCATTACTTTCATCAAGCCAATCGATAACATCGATAAACTCTCCAAATATCTTATCCCAAAATCCCATTTTTTACCTTTATGCTTTCTTCTTTGATGCTTCTAAAAGTGCAGACTTTAGCTGATCTTCTAAGAGCTTTAATTCCTGTTCAGCTTTCTCTCTAGCAATTTTTCCTTTTTGTGTAATCTCAAGACTCTCGTTAATCGCTTCAATTAGAGTCTGATTTGCTCTTTTGATTGTCTCGATATCATACACACCTCTTTCTACCTCTTCACGAATAGCTTTATTTGCATGTTTTAAGTTTTTGGCATTATCTTCTAAAAGTTCATTTGTCAGATCAGAAGCATTCTTGACTGACTTTGCAGCTTCTGCACTTCTATATATCGTCACTGTTTGAGCTAACTGATTTTTCCATAGTGGAACAGTATTTACCAAAGTTGAGTTGATCTTTGATACTAGATTTTTATCGTTTTCTTGTACCATTCTGATACTTGGAAGTGCTTGCATAGCTACTTGGCGAGTAAGACGAAGATCATGAATTCTTCTTTCCAAATCATTTCTTGTAGTTATGACATCTTGAAGGTTTAGAGTCTTCGTCATTTTATTGCTGTGACTAGCTTCTGATTTTAGCTTTGGGATGATCTGCTCATCAAACTCTCTTAGCTTTTTAACTCCAGCAGCGATATAGAGTTCAAGATCGTTAAAATACTGCAAATTTACATCATATAGTCTATCAAGAGATGTGATATCTGTAAGCAGTTGTGCTTTGTGAGCTTCAAGATCATCTGTGATCTTATCAACTTGAGTTCTAACTTCTTCATATTTTCCCAAGAACTTAACCGCAGGTGAGGCAAGTCCAAAAAGTTTAGAGAAAAAACCCTGCCTAGCATTTGGATTTAACTCATCTACATCAAATCCCTTTATAGCAGTTACGAGATTGTTCAAAGCTTCACCACTTCTACCTATATCTTTACTCTTTACACCTTCAAGCATACTCTCAGATACTGTGTTTATATGCTCTTGTGCTTTTGAACCAAAAAATATAACACTTCTTGGATCATCATCTTTTATCTCTTTTACCAATTCATCAATCTTTTGCTTATCACTTTGTGAAGCCTCTTCATAAATGACCATATCCTTGCTTAGATCATCACTCACTAGCTCAAAGTTCTTTTGAACCTCTTCACTTAAAGCATCCGCTGCATTTTTGATATCTTCTTGATTTTTTTTCATATTACTCTCCATTGATTTATACCCCTTCTTGATTTAATTGTTTTGTTAAAGCCTCTATCTGCACATCCAAACTCATCAAATCTTCACTATCTAGTTTGCTTTTTTGTTGAATGATCGTCTCTTTTAAAGAGTTTAGAAGATTTTTGTAGTTATCTATGATCTCATCATTTAGTTTATCTTTTTTGAAATGTTTGATAAATTCATCACTAATATTGTAGGCTCTATCTAGATATATCTTAAAAAACTTTCTTGCTTTACTAAGATCGTTTGGATCAGCTTCTACATCACTAATGATAATATTTGTTTTATCGATAATCTCATTTAGAGTATCTCTCATCTGCCCCTTTGGAAGCTCATGTGATAGCTCTTCTAATTTAGCCACTTTAGCCTTCGCTTCGCTTGTTACTTCTATGACATCCTCAGCCCTAACACCTACATTTAAATCCCCTATCTTATCTTCTCTTGGGTCAAATCCATAAAACATATAAAAACCAACAAGAGATGTAAATGCTACAATTAATGAGAATAAGAGGCTGTTTTCTACACAAAAAAATGAAGTAAAAAAGACAGCAAGAGCGATTATGAGGGCACCGGCAGTTTTATAAGGAAACCTTGGAGCCTTTGCCAAGGCACTGTTTTGATAAACTCTCTCAAAATCAAATCCCTTCTTAGCTACTCTAGCACCATACATAAAAAGCACATAAGCTATGGAGTATTTTATTATCGAGATACCACTTGAAGTAAAAAATGATATAACGATAGCTAGCAGGATAGGAGTAGGGAGTATGTAGAGCAGTAAACCAGTAAGGCTTGTATTGTTATTTTGACTTGGATTGTATCTTTTTACTTTTGACATATATCAACCTAATAGATGAAATAGTGACTCGATAGAGATGAGCCCCACACTTAAAAACAGCAACAAAAGACCTACGAGCGATGTGATTTTATTATTATTATTTTTCATGACTAAAGTATATCATCCATTAATAAAAATGTAGATAAAATAGCATCAGTTTAGAATATAATAAAGATTAAGTTAAGGTTAAAAATGTTTGAGAAAATGGATAAAGATTTTGTTTTGCCCACATATGCGAGAAATTATGTCAACTTTGTTCGTGCTAAGGGTGCTAGGGTATATGACCAAAATGATAAAGAGTATATAGATTTTACTTCAGGGATTGGAGTCGTTAGTGTCGGACATGCAAATGAGAGAGTAAATAGTGCGATTTGTGATCAAATTTCTAGAATTACACATATATCAAACCTATATTTGATAGAACCACAGGCGAAATTGGCAAATCGTTTGGTAAATTTAAGTGGCTACGATATGAAACTCTTTTTTTCAAATTCAGGAGCTGAAGCAAATGAAGGAGCTATCAAAATAGCTAGAAAATATGGTGAAGTAAATAATAAAATAAAAAGATATAAAGTCATCACAGTTAAAAACTCATTTCATGGTAGAACCATCTCAACCTTAAAAGCGACTGCTCAAGATAGAATGCACCACTATTTTGGTCCATATCCTGACGGATTTGTTTATGCTGAAAATATCGATGACATAAAAAACCACATCGATGATAAGACCATAGCTGTGATGCTTGAATTGGTTCAAGGTGAGGGTGGAGTTGAACCATTTGATAAACAACAGGTTCAAGAGTTGGCATCTTTTTTAAAGGAAGAGGATATTTTACTCATTGTCGATGAGGTGCAAACTGGTGTCTATCGAAGTGGTGAATTTCTAGCTTCAAATCTTTTTGAAATAGAGCCAGATATCATCACTTTAGCCAAGGGTTTGGGAGGAGGTGTCCCAATAGGTGCGGTTATGACAAGCAAAAAGGATATATTTGGTGCAGGAGATCATGGTAGTACTTATGGAGGAAACTTTCTTGTAACAAGAGCATCTTTAGAGGTCTTAAATATACTAGAAGAACAAAAACATAGCAATGCACTCCAAGAGAGGATCAATCTCTTTACTAGCCATCTTGAAGAGTTTGAAAAAAAATATCCTAAGATCATAAACAAGATGGTTGGAGTTGGTCTTATGAGAGGACTTAGGATAAAAGATGGTGATATTTTAACAAAGATCATAGATGAATCTTTCAAAGAGGGACTTTTGGTATTAAAAGCAGGTAGAAATACACTAAGATTTTTGCCACCACTTACGATAAGCGATGAGGAGATAGAGATTGGATTTGAGAAACTCAAAACTGTTTTTGATTCTATCTCTTAGTCCACTTTTATATGGAGATATCAGTGATCTTTCTCCTTTGTGGCAAGAAGATATCAAGATTCAAAAAAGCATCGACGAAAAAAGTGCTACAAAGCAAAAATACAGTTGGATTAATCCTCTAATAGCCAGTTACTCATATAATAAAAATAATCAATTTGGCAGATGGAGTTCTACAAGATACTTTAGAGTTGCACTAGATCAACCGATCTTTAAGAGTGGGGGGATCTATTTTGCTTTGAGGTATGCTGATGCAAATGAAGCTTTTAGTAGTGTAGTCACCAAGATAAAAGAGCAAAATTTAATCAAATCTCTTTATAGCTCAATCTTAAATCTAAAAAAAATCGATTTAAACCTTCAAATACTAAAGTATAGACTTGATAGTGCAAATATCGATATAAAAAGAAAAAAAGAGCAGTTTAATGCAGGAATCATAGATAGCTCTTTTCTTGATGAAGCGATATTAAGAAGAGGTGAGTTAGAGAGTAAAAGATTAGATCTATTATCTCAAAAAAAGCAGTTTTTATCTGAGTTTAAAAGCTTAAGTGATAAAGATTATCAAGAGATATCTCTACCTACTTTTCAAGCAATAGATCGTGATGAGTTTATCTTTAAAAACCTAGAGCTTCAAAAATTGAAAAATCAAAGAAATTCTCAAAGAGAGTTGAAAAATATGACAATTTCTAGCTTTTTGCCTACTGTTTCGCTATTTGGAGAGTATGCAAACAAAGATGATGATTTTGTACTATTTAAAGAGCAAGAAAAAGAGTATAAAAATTATGGAATAAAAGTATCCATGCCAATTCTTGATATCAATACTAAAAGAAAGATAGAGATAGAGAAATTAAAATACATAAAATCAAAAATTGCAATATCCCAAAAGAAAAAAGAGTTAGAAGATGAGTTTAAACTCTTTGACGAGAGATTAAGACTCTTAAAGAAGAAAATATCAGTATCTAAAGATGAACTTCATATGTATCAAAGACTTTTAAAGAGTACAAAAGATGCTCTAAGGGCTGGAGAAAAAACAAAAATGGATCTAAAAAATATGCAAAACTCGCTTATGATTAGTAAATTAAAAATCTTGGTTGATAACTTAGATATTCAACTTCTTTATTTAAACTTTTATGCAAAGCTTAGTGATGAAATTTAGTGAGTATATGAATGAGTGGCTATATGGCAAAGATGGCTATTATAGTAGATTTAGAGCGATTGGTAAGGGTGGGGATTTTTATACTGCTGTAAGCTCATCTATGTTTTTTGGTGGATCTATCGCAAATCGCTTAATAAAAGTGATAGAGGAGGGCTTCTTAGATGCTAATACTTCAATCGTTGAGATTGGAGCCCACCAAGGGTATATGCTAGCAGATATAGTTCAATTTATCTATACACTAAAACCAGATCTCTTAAAGACTCTAAATTTTATTATCATCGAACCTCACAAGGAGAATATCAAGGCTCAAAAAAAGTACTTTAAAGACTCTTTTGGAGATCTTGTGAGACTAGAGCATTTTTCATCTTTTGAAGAGTTAAGATTAAAATCCGCATTTATAGTCTCAAATGAACTCTTTGATGCCTTTAGCTGTGAAGTAGTAAAAGATGATAAGATGCTTTATCTTGAGGGAGATAAACTATATTTTGAAAAACAAGATGAATTTACCTCAAATATTGTAAAAAGATACTCCATACATAAAGGTGAAGTAGCTCTTGGATACGAAGAGTTTGCCAAAACTTTAGCAAAAAATATAGACAAATTTGAATTTATAACATTTGACTATGGTGAAAAAGAAGCAAGAACTGACTACTCTCTTAGAATTTATTACAAACATCAAGTTTATCCGTTTTTTGCCTTGACTCCATTTGTAGAAGATGAGAATGAAAAACCAAAGGGTGTAGAGTTAAAAGATCTATTTGGAAAGAGTGATCTTACCTTTGATGTAAATTTTTCACATCTAATAGATGCTTTTGAAGAAGAGGGCATTAAGTGCCACTCATACAAAACACAAATGTCTATGCTAGTATATTTTGGAGTGATTGACCTTCTTGATATGCTTTTAAAAAACAGTGATGAAAAAACTTACAAAGATCAGATGAATAAACTAAAAGTTTTAATCGACCCTGCCTTTATGGGAGAGAGATTTAAAGGGGTGATATTTAGAAAAGATTAAACTTTTTCTAAATGAACAAACTCCTTTTTCCTAAGCAGTTCTTCTGTTGCCTTTGCTATATAATATCCTTGTGAGTAGTCGATTCCAAGTTCGTTTATTATGTTGTAGATCTCTTCATTTTCTACATATTCAGCTACTGTTTTTGCACCAATCTTATCGGCAAAGAGTTTTATCATCTCTACTGTATTTCTTGCAGTTTTATTTGTAGCGATATCTTTAATCAAAGATCCATCGATTTTGAGTATATCTGGCTCAAATTCTAAAATTCTCATAAAATTTGAATATCCACTTCCAAAGTCATCTATGGCTATTTTCACACCATAACTTTTGGCGATATTTATGAAACCATTTACTACCTCATAATCTTGAGTATCTTTATCCTCAAGTAACTCAAAGATGAGCTTATTAGTTACATCTTTATTTCTTTTTAGAGCATCAAGTAGATATGCTCCCATTTGTGGGTCTTCAATATCCAAAGATGATAGATTGATAGAAAACTCACAACCACTCTCTCTAATCTTGTCAAAAACTTTACCTATAAGTAGCTTTGTGATCTGTGTATAGTATCTTCCATGTTTTGCAACCTCTAAAAGATATGGACCTGGATAGATGATATTCCCAGATTTATCCTCCATTCTAACAAGAGTTTCATACTTATATATCTCTTTTGTCTTGTTATTGAAGATCGGTTGAAAGTGTGGCTTGAAAAGATCGTTCTTTAAAGCATGTTTAATTAGATCAATCATATGCAGATTCATTGCCAAATGCTCTTTTAATTTGGACAATATATCCTCTCCCAAAAGATACTCTTTCTTTTGAGTTAGTGCTGCATTTAATAG
This sequence comes from uncultured Sulfurospirillum sp., assembly GCA_964647715.1. Classification (GTDB taxonomy): domain Bacteria; phylum Campylobacterota; class Campylobacteria; order Campylobacterales; family QNZT01; genus QNZU01. The sequence goes on from CAZYJF010000040.1 coordinate 9,805, forward strand.
CTCATTTGCATCTTCATAAAGCATCTTTAAACCATTTTTATAGCTTAGAGTAACTCTAATATTAAATCTATGATTTTCAGTTCTTAACTCTTGATTTTTTATCTTGTCAATGAAGTTGATTATGTAGTTTTGTGCCTCTTCATTTGTGAGCTTTTTCTCAT
>CAZYJF010000041.1:0-9709 GCA_964647715.1 uncultured Sulfurospirillum sp.
AGTAGAAGCGAGAGGAGTTCTTTGTCATCTTTTGCTTTGTAGATTTTTTGAGATATTTTTATTTGCTTTTTTTCTTTTTTCTTCTTTTTGTGGCTAAACAGGTATGTTAGGACTCCTCCTAGAAGTAGTCCTAGAGCAAAGATCAGGGCTAAGAGTGAATTATTTGTCGCTCTTACATGAGGAGTTTCCTCCTTGATCTTGGTGGTGATTAGATTATCATGTGATCTTGTAGAGCTTGGATTTAGCACTTTTATCTCATATCTTTTTGATTTGATACTTTTGATTTCTTTGCTCTTTGAGTCAAAAAATTTAAACTCTATTGGCTCGATGGTAAAATCTCTATCCGATACGACGGCAAACTTTTGCTTGAAGATCACAGTGATATTGCCATCTTTTTCACTCATCAATCTTTCTGGGGCATCTGCATAAACTTCGGCATCTTTTATGTTTAGTTTAAAGTCATCTATATCATCTACATTTCCATTACCGATGATTGTGATAGTGTAGTTTACAGGTTCGTTGGCTTTGACTTTTGTCTTGTCGGCAACTGCACTAAAGCTGTAATCTCCATATAGTTTGACACCACTAGGCAGTGAGCTTACATTGATATCGAGTGAATTACTCTTTAATCTCTTTCTTCTGATACTTCTAAATGAATAGTACCTTCTTTTTTTTGAGGCTATCAGTCCCATATCCATAGTTCCGCCTTCGATATGAAGTGTGCCACTGTATTGAGGATAGAGTAGGTATTTTATACGGTAGATCTTATATCCGTTTTTTCTGTCTGTTTTGTTCGGAATTGCTCGTAACTTCTTCACCCAAAAACCCTTGAATTTTGGTGAATCAAAATTTGCATCAGAGATTGGGATATTTATCTTGTGTTTGAAGATAAACTCTAGCACGATCCCCTCACCCACATATGCACTATCTTTATCTGCAATCATCTTAAAATCAAAGCTTCCGTTCACATCGATTGGATCTTTTTTTACTGTTAGTTTTATCGGTTTTGTTTTTTCTGTTTTATCACCTATCTTTACCTCATATGAGGGGATTAGGATACTCTTTTGTGGATGGAAAAGATACTTTTTTATAAATTTTTTCTCTTTTTTACCACTCTTGTAGCTGATGGCAGTGCTGACATACTGGCTTTTTACCTCATATCCACCTATGCTCATAAGAGTGGGAAACTCTATGCCTTTCCCACTAGCCTCTATCCAAAGCTCAGCCTCATCTCCACTGATGATGACAGTATCTTTTAGCCTACTCTTTACATCAGCAAACGAATATGTAAAAATGAGTGCCAATACCACGACAGCCCTCAAGCTCCTACCAAGGCATTTCATTAACTCTCCCTCTTAACTTAGATCTTTTTAATTTGATAGGTTTTGTTTTTGGATTTATGCTTTGTAGATGTTTCATCCACATCTTGATCTCCTTTTTGGATAGTTTTTTCATATCCTTTTTTGCTTGAGTTTTTTGTTTTTGTTTTTTCTTTTTTGGATCATCTTTTTTATTCTGTTTTTTCTTTTTCTCTTTCTTCTTTTTTGGAGATTTTGATGATTTGTTATCTTGTTGTTTATTATTTTGGTTTTTGTTTTCTTGCTTTTTATCTCTTTTTTTCTCTTTTGATTTTTTTATCATCTTCTTTGTAAGCTTGATATTGTGTATAAGATCATCGCTTGTTTTTATCTCTTTGGCTTTGTTGTAGGCTTCAAGGGCTTTGGTGTATTTTTTGAGTTTAAAGAGTGCATTGCCGGTATTGAACCATCTTTTGTAGTTTAAGTTGTCATCTACTGTGTGTATAGAGTTATAGACCTTCAAAGCAGCTTGATAATCTCCACTTTTATAGTAGGCATTTGCTAGATCATAAAATGAACTATCATCTTTTTTGGAGCTTGAGACTTCTTGAAAATACTTTGCAGAGTCTTGAAATCTACCCTCTTCATAAGCACTCTTTGCCTTTGAAATATCTACAAAATCAAAAAACTTTGCTTCTAAAGGCAAATGATATGACAAAAGCATCATAAACAAAAGAGTAGAGTGAAGCTTTCTAGGTAGTGAACTAAAGGCAAAAAGCATAAAAAGAATTGCTAGAGCTAGAGGATAGTAGAATAACTCTTTAAAATTTTTACTATCTTTTTCATCCATCTCTTTTAATCGAAACTTTCTTTTTATATCGTTTGCTATGAGCTTGACACTTCTGTCGCTGTAGCCTCCTGCGATATAAGCACCATTGCTTTTGAGTGCCAACTCTTTTATATGCTCGTTTAATTTTGATAAGACGATATTTCCTTTTTTATCCTTCAAGACTTTATCGATCTCTTTTATGACAGATCCTTTTGGAGTGGCAGTTGCATATACATAGATGGTGATGTTCTTGTCTTTTGCGAACTTTATCTCATCTTTGAAACTCTTTTGATCTCCACCGTCAGTGAAAATGACTAGGATTTTTTGCTTGTTTTTACTTAAAAATTCATTTGCTTTTTGGAGTGGCTCAAAAAGATTTGTACCTCTTTGGCTAGTGGAGTCAAATTCAAGATTATCTACTAAGTATTTTAGGCTTTGGTGATCTTTGGTTAGTGGGGAGATCAAAAAGGCATCTTCACTAAAGCCAATCACTGCCACATTTGCCTCCTCAAAATTATCCAAAAACTCTTTAAATCTCTTTTTTGCAAACTCCAAACGATTTGGATATAGATCAGTTGCACTCATCGATCTAGATATATCTAATGCGACTAGCAAATCTATACTTTTTCGCTTTAGTTTGATATCAGCCATTGGCAGTACTGGTCTAGCAAGGGCTAATAGCATCAAGATCAAGGATGCAAAGAGCATCATATTTCGACCTACTTTGCCTAGTGATTCATTGTCAATCCTTATCTTATCTAGTACCTCTTTGTTGAAGTAACTTTCTAGTGGATCTTTTTTCGTGATGATAAAAAGAAAAAATATTATCAAAGGGAGCAACATAAAGTATAGATATTCTGGTTTTAAGAAGATCACACTGCACTCCTTTTATTCAACACGAAAGTATAAAGAAGAAGCAGCATAAAGGCGAAGAAGAGTGGATACTCATAATAGTAACTCTTTTTTATAAGACTCTCTTGTCTTATCTTACTCTTTTCAAGTTTGTCTATTTGCTTATAGACTTGGATTAGATCCTCTTTTGAATTTGCCTCAAACTGCTCTCCACCACTCTCTTTGGCAATCCTTTGAAGTAACTCTTTGTCAAAGTCGCCCTCTTTGCCAATCCCTATGGTATAGACTTTCACACCTTCAAGCTTAAGATTTTTTAGAGCAATCTCTAAGGGTATATTATCTCCCCTGCTCTGCCCATCAGTTAATAAAATGGCGATTTTTGATTTGGATTTGGAGTCTTCGAAGAGCTTTGAAGTTTGCAAAAGTGCATCATTTATCACAGTAGCATTAGATCCGGCTACTCCCACATACAAGCTATCCATCAATCTTTCAAGAGTATTTTTATCATAACTTAGAGGAGATGCTACATAGGCATAGTTACCAAAGACCACAAGACCTATCTCGTCATCTTTTCTACTTTTGACAAACTCTTTTGCTAGATTCATAGAGATCTCAAACTTACTCTCACCCTTTTTTGTTCTTTGAAAAAAAGCTTGATCCCCAAAACCAAGTCGCATCGAACCACTCGTATCAAGAACAAGTACTATCGAGTAACCATCTCCCTTTTGTATCTCTATCTTGTCCTCTTTTACGATAGAAGCTAGAGCTAAAAGTGCCAAAAAGATACTACTCCACTTCAAAATGCTCAAAATAAAACTACTATCACTCCCCTTTGCCAAGAGATCAGTATGAGGAAAGATAATTGACTCATATCTAGGAGGACAATATCTAGCACAGATAAAAAAGAGTATCAACAGGGCAAATACAGCTGGATACTCTAAGCTAAACTCACTCATTGACTACCTCTAAAAAGAGTCCATAATACCTCATCGATTCTTCATCAAAGGGTGGTGGATTTGGTGTGAACTTATACCTTTCTAATCTACTCTCAAGCTCATCAAAAATCTTTTGACTTCTTTCATCATCACACAAATATCTTGCATATTTGGTGATCTTGTAGGCTGCATCTTTAGGATCATCAAAGTCTATATTTTTTAATCTTTTTAAAACCTCTTGTCTAGTTAGATTCTTCTTTTTTGCTCTAATAGACTTGATAATCATATAGATGATTGAGCCTAAGATCAAAAGCCCAAAAATAACAAGTGCTATAAATATATATATCGAAATATCTGGTATCGGTTCTAACTCTCTAATATCTTTTAAACTTTCCATGTTTACCTCTGCAAAAAGAGCTTTTTTAGCTTTATGTATGGGTTTTCATCAGTGTAAATTTTGATAAAACTCACATTTGATTTTCTTAGTGACTCATAAAGTTCATGATCTTTATCGATGATACTTTTTTTGTACTGCTTTGCTGTTTTTTCATTTAGATCAAGGATTCTACTATGTAGGGTATTTGGATCAGCTAAGTTTATGACTCCAAGATTTGGAGGGTTTTCTTCAAACTTATCTCTAACTATGATTGCAATCACTTCATGTTTTTTTGAAAGCACTCTTAGATCATACTCAGCGAAAAAATCTCCTATCAAAAACAAAATCGACCTTCTTTTTATCTTTTCCAAAAGCTTTTTTTGAAGAGAGAGTGTGTCTATACTCTTTCCGATGGTGTTTTTACCTAGGATAGACTCTACAGCTTTATTTACAGCAAAAATTCTTTTTGTAGGTCTGATGATTGATGATAACTCTTTGTCATAAAAGTATAAAGAGAATCTATCGCTGTTTTTCACAGCAGAGTATCCAAGCAGTGCGACTATGTTTGCTATCAACTCTTGCTTTAAGATCTTTGATCCAAAGTGGATAGAGCCACTCATCAGTGTAACTATGCCTATATTTAACTCTCTTTCTTCTCGAAAAACACGAATATAAGGCTTTTGGAGTTTTGCTGTGACATTCCAGTCTATCTTTCTAACATCATCTCCATACTCATACTCCCTAAGCTCCACAAAGTCAAATCCCTCTCCTTCAAATATAGAGGGGTTATTTGCAGGTACTTCTGAGAAAATCTGCCTTCTAGTCTTTATCAGTATCTTTTGAACTTTGCTCAAGGTATATCAACTGCCTCTAGCACTTTTTCTATGATAAAATCACTATTTATCCCCTCAGCTTCTGCCTCATAACTCATGATGATTCTATGCCTTAGGATATCTTTTGACATTTTGGCGATATCGACTGGAGTTACAAACTCTTTGCCTCTTAGAAATGCATAAGCTTTTGAAGCATTAAAAAGGTTGATAGAAGCTCTTGGAGAGGCTCCATACTGGATATAGTTTTCTATATCTTCAAGCCCAAACTTTGAAGGCTCTCTTGTCGCGAAGATTAGATCAACGATATATCCTTTTAACTCTTCATCGATGTGTACTTTTTTGACCTCATCTTTTAGAGCTTGTAGTTCATCTTTGCTTGCTACATTTTGAACCTCTTCCATCTTTCCTTCTGAAATTCTGTTAATGATCTCAATCTCCTCTTCTTTGGAGTTATAGCCAACAACCACTTTCAACATAAAACGATCTAACTGTGCTTCTGGGAGTGAGTAGGCACCCTCTTGTTCGATAGGGTTTTGGGTGGCAAGGGTCAAAAATGGTGGTTCTATCTTGAATGTCTCATCAGCGATAGTTACCTGTCTTTCTTGCATAGCTTCAAGTAGAGCTGATTGAACTTTTGCTGGGGCTCTGTTGATCTCATCTGCTAGTAGTAGGTTTGTAAAAATTGGTCCTTTTTTGACTCTAAATTCATTATTTTTTGGATCATAAATCTCTGTACCTATGATGTCACTTGGAAGCAGGTCTGGAGTAAACTGCACTCTTTTAAAATCCAATCCCAAAGTCTTTGCAAGGGTATTTACCGTAGTAGTCTTTGCAAGTCCTGGAACTCCTTCAAGAAGTATGTGTCCATCGCACAACAGACCAATCAACAGTGCGTCTATCATATCATCTTGTCCTACTATGACCTTTTGAATCTCATCTTTGATTTGAGAAATTTTACTATTCATCACAATCCCTATAATCTTTTTGTTTAGTTTATCAAAAAAACCCGTTTATAAAGTAAAAAGGTAACATCTAAGCAGAATTTTGTATTTTTTATGGTTACACTCTTGCTATAAATGTAAATAAATCTTATACTCTGGTATAAAGTTACACAAAATCTTGCCGATAATATCTTTGATGTAAATAATATTTAACCTTAGGAATGCTTTTGAAAAAAATAGTACTGACTGTATCACTATTGTCAATAGAGCTTTTTGCATTTAAGTGTGATAGCTTTGATAAAAGTTTTATCGAAGTTGGAAACTCTAGAGGCTCAATGGATGGCTATATATCAAGTGGTAGTAGATTAGACCTTTCTTCTGATCTAAACTTGAAAAAAACAGCCAACAACCTCAGTGCTAAGATCCAAAAGGGATTTAAAAAACACAAATTTGGATTTAAGATCTCAAAGTATAAGTATTCTGGAAAGAAAAAACTAAACAAAGATATCATCTTCAACTCAGAAAAACTTGCAAAATCTCAAATGATTAGCAATAAATTAGATATAAAATGGGCAAAGGCGACATATAGGTATAAGATCGAAGATAGCATAAGTGCTGGAATCGATTTGAATCTGCTACAAACCAAAACTTATATCAATCAAAATAAATATAAAAAAAATATCGTCATACCCTCCATATCAATCGATTACTCTCATGATCTTGCAGATGATATCATGCTAAAAGCAAAGATATCTCTTACTCCCTACGGGAAAAATAGAGCCATGGACTCGTATGCTGGTATAGCGATAAAATTACCCTCAAAAAGATGTTCATGCCTAAATATAGGCTATCAAGTTAGTAACTTACACATTCAGAGTTCAAAATTCAAGAGCAATCTAAACTATAACGGATTTTATGCCGGAATGAAGATAGGATTTTAATCCTCCTCCACTAACTCTACTGGCTTTAATTTTGGGATGACATCTTTGATAAAAGCATCCATCTTATCTCTTAAATCAACTCCATCTCTTAACGACTCACCCCACATAGTATTTGGGAAATGACTATCATCCTCAAATCTTGCCATGATATGAAAATGAACTTGCGGTAACTCATTTCCAAAAGAGGCGATATTGATCTTTGTTGGGTTAAAATATGAGAGCATTTCACGCTCTAAAATATCTAGTTTTGTCAAAAGTTGTAATTTTGTCTTGAAAGGAACTTCACTAAACTCTCTGTGAGGCTCAACAGTAAAAATCTCAAACCAAGGTATCTTGCTCTCATGCACCTTGATGTACAGATGCTTGTCTTCATATATTTTCTCACTCATTCAACACTCCTTAATTTTGCGGAACCTCATTCTACAAAATAAAAATATTAAACAAAGTAAAAAAAATATATTAACTATTTGCCTTCATATATTTCATCTATGACATATGGTTTTTTATCTTGTGAACCGTAATATGTCCTTATTATTAACTCTGCCAAAAAGCCTGTTACTATCAAGATAAGACCTATAAATGTCAGCATTACTCCCAAGATAAGCATAGGTCTAGTACCTATACTGTAACCTAGTAACTTTAAGATAAACATGTAAAAATTTATACCCATTCCAATTAAAAAAGTGATAATTCCCATAGTTCCAAAAAGGTGCATTGGCTTTTGGCGATACTTCTCCATAAAGAGCATCAAAAGCAGATCACTAAGCACTCTAAAAGTCCTGCCAAGCCCATATTTGCTCTCTCCGTGAATTCTTGGATGGTGTTTGACATCTACTTCTGTGATCTTGGCTCCATTCATACTAGCTAGTACTGGGATAAACCTGTGAAGCTCACCATAGAGTTCAAGATTTTTAGCAACATCTTTCTTAAAAACTTTCAAAGTACATCCATAATCGTGGATATAAACTCCTGTTAGTTTTCGTATCATTTTATTTGCTATCTTGCTTGGAATCTTTCTTAATAACATCCCATCTTGTCTTTTAGCTCTTCTTCCAGCGACTACATCCCAGTCGCCCTTTTCTAGTACATTCATCATCATTGGAATATCACTAGGGTCATTTTGTAAATCTCCATCAAGAGTAGCTATCAATTTACCAGATGCAAGATCTATACCTGCTGCCATTGCAGTAGTTTGACCGAAATTTCTCTTAAAAACGATGATTTTAGTTCTACTGTCAGCTTCATTTTTCATCAACTCTACTGTCTTGTCTTTGGATCCATCATCAACTAGTATCAGTTCATAATCTATCCCTTTTAGAGCTTCTCTTATAGCTTTGAAGAGAGGTTTTACATTCTCTTCTTCATTCATCATAGGTATGACTACAGATAAATCCTTCATCTCTTATCCTCCAATAGGGCATATTTTTTGTAAAATAGATAATATACTATTTTTAAGATTATCAAATTTATGATAAAACTAAAAATCACATCGCTTAGAAAGTGAGCACCTTGTACCACTCTAGTAAGTCCCATCAAAGCTACAAATCCAAGTGCAAGCATAAAAAGCAAACGACTTCTATAAAGATAGGCAAAAGTCAAAAAGAGAGTCGCTGCAGCTGTATGTCCACTGATAAAGGAGCAGTTTTTTTTGCATTTGCCCTCATGTGAGTAGTAGGGAGTGAATGTTTTACCTTTATTTGCTCCAAAATGATCTATATTTATCGGTCTAGCTCTTGTGCTATGCTCTTTTATGATGAGATTTGAGACAATTCCAGGACCTATAATCAAAAAAGTAAATATAAAAAAAATAGCTTTTGGATTTAGAGTCTGTAATCTTTTTTGAAAGATGATTTGATATAACAAAACAAGAAGCAAAATAACTACAGGGATCAACAAAATCCACCGAATCTCATCATGTAAAAAAGCAAACGGTTGCAAATCTTTGAGATAAAAACCATTTTTACTATCAAAAAAGAGTTCACTAATCCTTAGATCGATATCTGGAAAGAGTGCGAAAATCAAAGCCACTACTAGAGTAAAAAGGATAAAAACTCTTGAAAATCCAAACATCAATAACCTTGAAAACCATCAGCTTTAAAGAGTGTGTAAGATCGGTTAAAATCATCATATAAAGGAGCTACCACTTTGCCAATATGTTTTACACTTTTAAAGTAAGTTTTTAAAGTCATCTCATCTTTATCGCTTCCTACAAAGATAAAGTCTTTACCCTTTAATTCGTTTAAATCCCTATCCATGTGGTATTGGTTTTCCATCTGGTGGGCTGGGTTGAAGATATAGGTTTTCTCTTTTAGATAATAATCTAGCTCTGCTACACTGCCTCTTGATTTTGAGAGTATATAGTAGCTTGGATATCTTTCTCTTATCTCTTTTATCTGCTCTATCACATCCTTCCAGCCAAGAACCCTTTTATAAGGATCAGTGTGCCTGCTTAGTTTGATACCAAAGATTTTAGCGATATCATGATAGTGATATAGAGTAACTCCTAGCAGTGAGTGTAAAACTATCGAGATAATCACAAGCTTTGTCTTATTTTTCTTTATCAAATATGCCACTACTAAAATAGTTCCACTCACATAAGCTGGAGCTGCCCAGTTGGCAAAAGATCGACTCAAAAAACTAAGCACCATGATAAATCCAAGCATCACGATGGAAAAATAAAAGAGTATCTTAAATCTCTCATCTT
>CAZYJF010000042.1:0-9568 GCA_964647715.1 uncultured Sulfurospirillum sp.
CGAATCAAGCTCTCCATCTCCCAAAAGGAGTGCTACTGGATACGACTCAAATAGATTAACCATGCTCTTGGCCCTTCTAGAGAGAAAGATGGATCTTCCTTTGAATAATTATGATGTTTTTATAAATATCGCTGGAGGTATAAAGATAAATGAGACTGCTGCCGATTTAGCTGTTGTAGCTGCGATTATTAGTAGTTTTAGAGATAGAGTGATATCAAATGAGTCGATCTTTATAGGTGAAGTATCTTTGATAGGCGATATTAGAGATGTATATCATCTTGAGAGTAGATTAAAAGAGGCAAAAGCCCAAGGATTTACCAAAGCAATAGTAGCAAAAAAGCCTCCTTTGTGGGGAGATTTGTTAAAATGTTATGAAGTTGATGAAGTTGAAAAATTAATAGATTGGATGTAAAGGAAAATTATGTCAAAAAATATGTGTATTCATGCTCTTCATGAGATGGAAGAGAGATATAGTAGATTGGTTATTGAGTATTTCAATAGAGAGCAAAAAGAGAAGATTTTTGATGTTGTAAATGATGCTATAAAACAGTATAAACTTCATCCAAATCAAACAATCCAACCAACAGATGAGTTTAAGGGGCAGTTTTGTCTTGAATTTCATGATGATTATAGAAAAGAATCTGGTGATTTTTTTGAATTTATCTTAAAAAAATTGGATGTAGGTTACTGTGATATTGGTTAATTAACTTTTAATTTACCTATATTGTGTAGAATGTGCTAATGTATAAAAAGTATCCGATACAAGCCATTCTACCACTGTTGTTGATCTTGCATCTTCCTCTTGATGCGAAGAAGTTAAAAACTAGTGAAGATTATATTGAACAGGCAAAAAAAGATCTTCCACAACAGTGTATATTCTTTTTTAAGATGTATCTTAATGCAAAATCTCCAAAAGCATTTACCTATGCGATAGATGATAACTCAAAATATACCTGTAGATTTAGTTCAAAGAGTGACTCATATGAAAAAGCAAAAGAGGTAGCTCTTAAATCTTGCCAAAAAAGTAGAATAAAAAGAGGGATAAAGAGTGAATGTAAGGTATATGATCTTAACTTAGAAGGATTTAGATCCAAAAGAGAAGAGGCATTTAGAAATCGTTATAAAGAGTCTATCAAAAAGATAACTGATGAGTTAAAAAGAATAAAAAAGATTAAAAAATCTGATCTAAACAGTACTAAGCTAACTAAAAAGTCCATCACAAAAGAAAAACATATAAAGAAGATTCAACATAGCACTCCTAAGACTAAATCATCTCTAGAGACAAATCTTCAAAAACTTCCAAAACCTTGTCATATGTTCTATAAACTTTATGAGCAATCTCCTGGATTTAAGGCTTTTGCAATAGCAATAGACAATGATAAAAAGTATGTTTGTAAATTCTCAGCAAAGAGTATCTCTTTAGATAAGGCAAAAAGTGTAGCTTTAAAATCTTGTCAAAAAAGTAAGAAAATAAGAGATGTAAAATCCTCTTGTGAAATTTTTGCTTTTAAAAGTGCAAAGTTAGGAACGGTATTTAAGACCAAATTTAAAGCAAAAAAGATCAAAAAAGTTGAACCTAGAAAAAGAGTAAGAGATAGTGCATTAGAGCAAGCTATCTTAGATACAAATTTAAAAAAAATCAAAGAGTTGATAAAAAAAGGTGCAAATATTGACACCGAAGCAGATGATCACTCAAGAGCACTTTTTGTAGCAACTGCCAAGGGTGATGTAAAGTTTGTAAAAGAGCTTGTAAACAAAGGTGCATATCCATTTTTTACCAAAGGAGATGGTAACAATCTACTTGTAGCTGCTATTATGAGTGGGAAAATTGAACTTTTGAAACTTTTTTTAGAACTAGGAGTTGATCCAAATCAGCAGTGCAGTGAAGGAAATACACCTTTACACTTTGCATTTATGATGTTTTATGATGATATGATGAAAGAGTTATATAAAGCTGGGGCACGAGATGATATACCAAATGACAAAGGTGAGAGTGTCCAAGATATGGCTAAAGCATACCATGTAAACTTAAGAAAAATGAAACAAAGTTACGGTTCAAATTGAAACCGTAACTTTGAGTGATTAGTAAGAACTAGTTACTTGAATAGATTGTAATTTAGTCTTGCTAAATTTTTTGATCTTTTGACCACATACAACTGCAAAGTTATTATAACCAACTAGGACATTCTCTTCAACTCTATTATAAACAGTTTTACACTTTGTAACTGTACATCTTTGAGATACGATAGTAGCACCACAAGGATCTACTTGGCAATTTGATGATGATGGTGGAAGCAGACACTTCTCCTCTTCCCAACACTCTTTGCTTGGAATCAACTTTGTAACTGTTTTATATACTGGTTGAACCTCAGTTACTGGGTAGTTACAACATACAGTTCCAGCATTTAAACTAGCGACAAGTCCTAGTAAACTTAATAACATTAAAGATTTTTTCATCTTTTCTCCTTGATAAATTTTTACCCTACTAGTCTATATCAATGTCCTACTTTAGTCAATATAAGTAAAACAAATAAATAACTTCACAAGTGCAGGGAAAAAGACAAGTTGTTTAATAAATTAATCTCTAGTTAAGCTTTATACTTTTAAATTAATATTAGTTATATTATTTAATAATATTTTTATCTAATCAAGTTCTATTCGATTTTTTTGAGCTTTGTAGAAGGATTCCACTTTTGGATTTACCTTGATAACCCTTTGAAGATAGGAGATTAGCTCTCCTTGATTAAACTCTATTTTTAAATATTTGGGGTCTATGGCTCTTGAGAGTGCTACATAGAATTGGCTATCGGCAAAGATGGAGTTTATGTTACATAGAAGATTTTTGATACTCATACCTTGTGATTTGTGTATGGTTATCGCATATCCTAGTCTTAGTGGAAATTGCTCTAGTGAACAGATAACTTCATCTACTACTTCTCCTTTTTTATCTGTAACAGTTTTACTAAGATCAAAACTAAATCTCTCTACTTTAATCAACCTTTCATCTTTTTGAACTAAAATCACATCATCATCTATATGCTCGATGATTCCTTTTTCACCATTGTGATAAAATCCCCATCTATTAGTCGTAAAAATCACAGGTACTCCCTCTTTTAAAATGAGGTTTTGAGAAATTGGAAGTTTTTGGATCCAGCTTGATATCACTTTCTCATTTAGAGATTCCTCTTTTTTACTAATGATAGCTTGTAACTCTACACTCTCTCCACTATGAGCACTAACTCTTGCAAGATTTAAAGATTCTGCCTCTTTATTTGTACCAAAGAGTGTGGTGGAACTAAATTCATCTATGTGATTGTCTCTAAGAGATTCTAAAAATTCCACCACTTCTTGATCTAAATCCCCTACTCTTATCTTGCCAAGTATTTGCATAAAATCTCTATCATCTGTTCTTTTTATTTTACAAAGCTCTGCCATAACAAAATCAAAACTATCCCATGCACTACTCTCAAATGAGTATTGAGCCTCAAAGAGTGCATTTGAAGAGTTATTTTTAGATACTGGTGGGAGTTGATAAAAATCTCCTACAACCATCAACTTACCTTTAAATGAAGCATTTCTTAGACGATACAAGATCATATCCATCAAATTTCCACTAACCATACTAATCTCATCAATGATTAATAGATCTAGATTTTTTAGTATTTTATTAAGTTCAGTAATTCTACTTTTGTTGTATCGATCTGATTTTTTAAGTTCATCAAAATTGGAACTTATACCAAAGATAAAAAATGAGTGAAGTGTCTGACCACCTATATTTACTGCTGAAATTCCAGTACTACCAAGTACTACTACACTCTTTTTCTGGGCTTTGTAGTATTTGCTTACCTGCTTTATGGCAAAGCTTTTTCCAACACCTGCACCACCTGTTAAGAATAGATTATCTTTTTCCAATATAGATATGATTTTATTAAATGAGTCCATAGTTGATTTTATCTAAAATCGCTATAATTTAGGATGATTTTTAATATTGATGCCACAGATAACAATGCAAGAGCTTGTACGATTAAGACAAGTCACAGCACGATTGAGACACCTGTCTTTATGCCAGTTGGTACCGTTGGGAGTGTAAAGGGCTTAGATAGTGTTGATATGCTCGAGATTTTAGATACTAAGATCATATTAGCAAACACTTATCATCTATACCTAAGACCAAAACAAGAGGTGGTCAAACACTTTGGTGGTTTGCATGGATTTAGTAACTATGATAGAAGTTTTCTTACTGACAGTGGTGGTTTTCAAGCATTTTCACTCTCGGATATCTCTAAGGCTGATGAGAATGGGATCACATTTAAGAGTCATATAGATGGCTCATCACACTACTTTACTCCACAAAAAGTTATAGATATTCAAAATGATTTAAACTCTGATATTATGATGGTTTTAGATGATCTTATTGCTCTTCCTGCCCAAGAAGAGAGGATAAAACTCTCCATCAAAAGAACTACAAAATGGGCTAAAGAGTCTATCAAGCACCACAGAGCAAATCAAAAAAAGGGCATAGGAGTAGATCAGAATATCTTTGCGATTATCCAAGGAGGTGTAAGCAAGGAGTATAGAAAGATTAGTGCAAATGATCTATGCTCACTTGATTTTGATGGTTTTGCCATTGGTGGACTTAGTGTTGGAGAAGCAAACTCTATCATGTATGAAATAGTAGAATTTACCACTCCTTTGATGCCAAAGAGTAAACCTAGATATCTTATGGGAGTTGGAACTCCAGAGGATTTGATAGAGTCGATTTACAGAGGTGTTGATATGTTTGATTGTGTGATGCCTACAAGAAATGCGAGAAATGGTACACTTTTTACTAGCTTTGGGAAGCTAAATATAAAAGGAGCCAAACATATACTAAGTGATGAGCCTATCGATAAAGAGTGTGATTGTTACACTTGTCAAAGATACTCAAGAGGCTACTTAAATCACCTCTTTCGTGCTAAAGAGTTAAGCTATTTTCGCTTAGCTTCACTTCACAATCTACACTACTATCTAAACTTAACCAAAAGTGCAAGGGAAGCTATCTTAAAGGGAGAGTTTGAGAGTTTTAGAAGGGAGTTTTACCGTAAAAGAGAGGGGTAAAACTGATCTAATAACTAATTTGTCAAATAATTTAACTAAACACACTACTTTTTAAACCACTTTCACAATATCTATAAACTCATAAATTTCTGTGATTTTCTATTTAATATCTTAAAAAAAATCCGATTTACTTTAAAAGGTTTAAAGGAGGAAAAAGATGAAAAATTTAGTTTTATTATCATCAACTTTGTCTTTGCTTTTACTATCAGGATGTGGTAGTTCATCACATAAAAATACTCTTGCAACACTCTCAACTGATGAGGGAGAAACTGTAATCGTAAATACCCCTGGTACTTTAGCAAGTAAAGATATTCAAGATAAAAATCAAACAGATGAAAAAAATCAAACGATAACTCAAACACCACTAGGAACTCCAAGTGATCTAAAAATTGAGACTATCTCAAAAAATACGATCTTACTATCATGGCAAGACAACTCATCAGCTGAAAAAGCTTTTTGTATCTATAAAGATGGAGAGCATGTAGCTACTGCCAAAAAAGATCAAACAAGTATAGAGATAGCTTGTATAAATGATGAGGAGATTCATACATTTACCATAAAAGCTATCAATGATGAGGGTGAATCAGATATCGCGATGATAGAAGGAAAGATTAATAAACTTAGTCTTATTGAAAAAATTGCCTCTTATGATACCAAAGATTATAGTGAAGATGTCACACTTTCAAAGGATGATAGTATCGCATTTGTATCAGATGAAAGTAATGGTGTGGTAGTTTTAGATGTGAGTGTACCCCAAAATCCAAAGATGATAGGCTCCTATAGTACAGATAAAATTTCTTACAGCACTGCACTTTCAAATGATGGCAAGATTGCTTATGTTGCTGATGATGAGGATGGATTAACAGTACTTGATATCAATGATCTAAGTGATATTAAAAAAGTTGGATCATACTATAATGGAAATGGAGATGCTTTTGATATAGCTCTTTCAAATGATGGCTCTACTGCATATTTAGCAAATGGTGCAGATGGTCTTAATATAATAGATGTTTCAAATCCAAGTGAGCCAAAATTAATAGGAAAATACAAAACAAAGGCTGGTTCTGATGAGTTAGCTATCAGTGTAACTCTTTCATCTGATAACACAAAAGCTTATATAGCTGATATCTATAATGGTATGGTTGTTGTTGATATCAATGATCCAACAGCTCCTAAAAAAATCAGCTCTTACAAAACTGATGGATATGCTGATAGTGTTGCATTATCTATGGATAATACAAAAGCTTATCTAACAGATGATGAATTTGGTTTGATAGTAGTTGATATAAGTGATATAGAAAATCCAAAAAAACTTGGATCTTACGATACAAGTGGTAGAGCCAATGCTGTTGCACTACTAGATGATAAAACAGCATTTGTTGCAGATGCTACAAATGGTTTACTTATCATGGATATTAGTGATCCAGCTCATCCTAAAGAAGTAAAAAAGATAGATACAAATGGTACAGCTACAAATGTAACTATTTCTCACGACAAAACTAAAGTTTATGTATCTAATGGAGAGGGTGGTATAGTAGTCGTTGGAATATAAAGAGTTTTCCATTCACTTGGGTTTAAAACTCAAGTGAAATTTATAAGACTTCTTTATTACTTGGAGATTGGCACATAGGCATATCCTTGGCTTTGTGAGTCAATCAAGCCAGTCATTGCATTGTGTACCACAGTCACAAATGGATAGAGTGCAGCTTTTTTAAGATGACGATGTTTCATTCCAGCCCCACAGATCCAAAACTCAACATGATAAACATTGACCAAGTCATTAAAAGATTTTTGTAAATCTTTTTTATTTTTTAAAAGCTTTGGCTCATATGCATATGCTGTATTATTCAAATCTTCCATAAAAAATTTGTAAGCATCTCCATGTACCACAACTCGAACTTTAAGTTGCTCTTTTTTACTTTTATAATACTCGATATTTGAGATAATGTTGTGTATCAACTTTTGTTTAAGTACATTTATATTGCCTGTTGTCAAATCATAAAGTGCCTTTTTAACAACTTTTTCATTATTTGCAGATAAACTTGAAGTACTTAGTATTATCGCAATCAAAATTAAGATCATTTTTTTCATTTAAATATTTTCCTTTTAAAAATAGTAATTATAGTAATATTTTTTACATCAGCTCTAGAGCATAATGCTTTTTCCTATCACTTGAGCTTAACAGTCCAAGTGATATTCTATACTTTGTGATTGTCCTTCGACCTAGCTTTACATTAAACTCTTTTTCTACAATCTGTAGTATTTTATTATCGCTTAACGGCTTTTTACGATCTTCATTTTTGATGATATGAACGATAAACTCTTTAATTTGAGCATTTGATGTATCATTGTCCTCATTTACTGCAAGTGAAAAAAAGCTTTTTATAGGATATACACCTCTTGAACAAGAGATATATTTGTTTGAGATAGCTCTTGAGATTGTTGAGTGGTGATGACCTAGCTCAACTGCTAGATCATCAAGCTTCATAGGCTTAATAGGCCCTCCTTGAAAAAACTCATACTGATACTCGATAATCATTAGAGCGATTTTTATCAGTGTTGATTTTCTTAGCTCCAAAGCATCAACTAGGGATTGAGCCTCTTTTAGTTTATTTTTGACAAAATCAAACTTATCATCTAAACCACCCTTGTCTATAATTATTTGGGGATAGTAACTCTCATTTAGCCTAACTTTGATCTCACCTCCAAGATCATCTATCATGATATCTGGTATGACTTGGTACTGCTCTTTTTTATAGAAAAGTGCTGGAGGATTTTTAAACTTTTTTATGATTCTAAGTGCATCATTAAAGAAAGGATCTTTTTGATACTTTCCAAGATTTTCAAAATCTTCAATCATCATCACACAAGTCTTATATACTTCATCACTTAAATCAAAATCATTTAGTTGAAACAAAAAACTCTCTATCAGATCAACAGCACCCACACCACTTGGCTCTAAGTGGGCAAACCTAGCTCTAACTCTCTCAAAAGTTGCAATATCAGTTTTTATATCCTTGGCAACTTCCGTGGGATTGGCATCAAAATATCCATCATCATTGATATGTTCGATTATCTTATAGGCTATCTCTTTTGATTTTTGTGTGGGAAACAAAGGTGCAACTATCTGTTCATAGAGTTTATCATATAGTGAATCTTCACTCACACCCATAGCTTCTATCTCATTTGAGACAGAGTTTTTCTTGTAAGTATTAAAATCATTTTTAAATTTTTTTGTACTTGTGCTTACTTCTTGACCGGCTTTAACCTCTACGAAGGGATTTGTCTTGGCAAAGTTGTCAAGCTCCTCTTTTAGTGACTCGATATCGGCTTTGAGTATTGGGAGCCAATTTCTCATCTCTTGAGAGAGTTTTCCTTTTTGTGTGACTTTGGAATTTAGTTTTATCCCAAGACTCATCTTTTAAAATCCTCACCAAGGTAGTGCTTTTTCACAAGTGGATTGTTAAATACTTCATCACTAGTTCCATATGCCAAAAGTTCACCACTTTTTATCACATATGCTCTATCGCAGATATCAAGAGTCTCTCTGACATTGTGGTCAGTTATCAAGATTCCTATACCCATACTCTTTAAATCTGCTACTATTGATTGGATATCTTTAACAGCAAGGGGGTCAACTCCAGCAAATGGCTCATCCAAAAGGACAAATTTTGGCTCGATTGCCAAGCACCTTGCAATCTCACATCTTCTTCTTTCACCTCCACTTAGACTAACACCCAAACGATCTCTAATTGGCTCGATATTCAAAAGATTTAGTAACCTATCTACACTCTCTTTTTGCTTTTTTTTATCACTGTATATCAGTTCAGTCGCTAGTAAAAGATTCTCCTCTACAGTCAACTCTTTAAAGATAGATGATTCTTGTGGTAGATAGCCAATGCCTAGTTTTGCTCGTTTGTGTAGAGGTAAATTTGTAATATCTTTATCATCAAGATAGACTTTACCACTTGTAGGCTCTATTAATCCACAAACCATATAAAAGGTAGTAGTTTTACCTGCACCATTTGGTCCTAAAAGCCCTACAATCTCTCCACTACTTACCTCTATGGAAAAGTCATGTATGATCTTTGTCTTTTTTATCTGCTTCGCCAAATGTTCAGCTCTAAGATTATGCTTCAAATCGGTACTCCCTTTCGCTCTCATATGGCAATATCTCTATCTTGATATACTTAAATCCGAAATCTTTAATGATTTTTTCCAAATCTTCATCAGCCCACTCGATAAAATGGTAGCCCTTTGATTCAAGCTTCTCCATCAAACCACTCTCTATAAACTTTCTTGTTCCTTCATTGTAGATATCATAATGAAAAATTTCATCTGCATACTCTTGCAATATTGAAAATGTAGGCGAATTAACTTCATCCTCTACCCCTATATATTTTGCAAAAGCCTTTACAAGAGTAGTCTTTCCACTAGCTAAATCTCCTACTAACAGGACAACTCCACCCTC
>CAZYJF010000043.1:0-9477 GCA_964647715.1 uncultured Sulfurospirillum sp.
CACTTAATTGATGATCTAAAACAAAATGACTCTCACACCCTACTTCTTGGGGCAATCGCTTCTATTGGTTCGAACCATCATGCAAATGCCATAGCACTATTAGAACTCTCAAAGCTTGATAATAGAGCTAACCTTGAGTCAAGATTTGCACTTGGTCTTTTATACCTTGAGAGTAGAAACTTTGAGGGAGCCTCAATAGAGTTTAACAAGATAGGAGATATAGGCTTTAATTCTCAATACTTTGACTTCAAACTCAAAAACTAAAGCTCCTTAAATATATATAAATTAATAGTTATAAGTTTAAAAATAATCTTATTGTACACTATCTTTTGATATATTTTATTTACCTTTTTCACCTAGGAGTGTTAATGTCCCGCAAACAGTGGTTATGGCTTTTGATCTGGCTATTGATATTTTTTTCACTATTTTGTACATGGAACAAACTACCACTATTTACAAAAAAATCTCAAGTTCCTCTTAAAAATGCAGAGAAAAACAGCACTATCAAATCATCTTCAGTAGTTGAGCAAAATCAAAGCACAAGCAGCAAAGCAAAAAAGATAAACAAACAGATGAATTTAACTATCTCAAAAGTCAAGGATAATATCACTCTTATGGGTATAGTTCCAAACAAGCAGACAAAAGATGAGATAACAGATAACTTTAAAGATCTCTTTGCCCAAGTAGATGAGTCAGGACTTATCATAGATGAAGATTGCAATGAAGATCTTTTTGGTATAGATTTGCTAGAGAATTTAGCAGAAGATTTCTCTCACTTTGAAGATGGAACTATAAATTATGATGGCGATAGATTAGAGATAAATGGTACAACTTCTAACAGTGTGACTATGGGGTCTATAAATGCTAAGATAAAACTTCTCCAAGAAAAAGGAGTAGAAGCACTAAATAACCTAAAACTTGAAACTATCAAATACTCTAATAGCCAAGATGAATCCAATACCGTTGAGAAGCAAGATGATAATCTCTCAAACACAGATGAAAACAGTAGCGAAGAAGAGAGTGACACGATAAAACTAACTCAAGATAGATTAAAAAGACTCTTAGAAGATAAGAGAATTGAGTTTATATTTTCAAAAGATAGACTTACCAAAAAGAGCAAAAGAGTTTTAGATGACGTGGTAGATATCTTAAAAGATAATAACTCCACTTTGATAGAGATCGGTGGTCACACAGACTCTTCAGGCAATAAACAAAGAAATCAAAAACTAAGCCAAAGAAGAGCAAACTCAGTTAAAAGATACCTTATCAAAAAAGGTATAGCTAAAGATAGATTAAAAGCAGTCGGATATGGAGACTCTATGCCAATCGTAGAAAATAACTCGATAAAAAACAGACAAAAAAACAGAAGAGTAGAATTTAAAGTTCTTGGGGAGATAAAATGATAGAAATTGCATCAAAAATATTACTGTGTCTTTTAATAGCTGCTATTATAGGTGGAATTATTGGATACCTAATAGGCAGGATACAAAAGTGTGAAAAAAACAATAAGCGTGAACATAAAGCTCTATATGATTTTGATGAAATCCAAAGCCAACTAGATGATGAATCAAAATATATAGAAGTTCCTGTCACTATACCAGATGCCATCATCAAAGGAAAGAGTAAGAAAGGGATAAAACCTATATCATATCCTGCACCAAAAAATGGTCTTGCAGATGATCTAAAAAAGATTCAAGGCATTGGAATAGAGGTAGAGAATGCACTCTATGAGATAGGAGTTTACCACTACTCTCAAATAGCCGATTGGAGTAACGACAATATTGAGTGGATTGAACACTATCTTGAAAGTCCAGGCAGAGTAAAAAGAGAAAATTGGATATTTCAAGCAAAGGCACTAACTCTAAACAGTAATCCAGACACTATTTAAAAGCCTTTGGTTATAATGTACCTATGATATGTATATTTGATTGTGAAACTATCCCCGATATTGATCTAGTCAAAAAGAGTTTTCATCTTGAAGGTGATGCCCTTGAGATTAGTCAAAAAGCCTTTGATCTGCAAGAGAGCAAAACCGGTAGCTCTTTTTTGCCAATTCCCTTCCACCAAGTGGTATCCATAAGTGCTGTTTTATGTGATGATTTTGGAAGATTTAAAAAGGTAAGCTCCATCGATGGAGAGAATGAAGAGCAGATGATAAAAAACTTTCTCTCATTTATCGATAAACACAATCCAAAACTTGTCAGTTTTAACGGAAGAAGCTTTGATATGCCTATGCTTATGATAAGAGCGATGAAATATAACCTCTCCTGTCCGGCTTATTTTGAAGTAGATAATAAAGCTTTTAATAAAAGCAAATGGGATAACTACAGATATAGATACTCCGATAGATTTCATGTAGATATCATGGATCATATAGCAGAATTTGGAGCAGTTAGGGGATTAAATCTAAATCTTTTGTGTACTATGATGTCAATCCCAGGGAAGTTTGATGTAAGTGGAGACCAAGTCCACAAACTCTACTACGAAGGAAAGATAAACGAGATAAAAGAGTATTGTGAAAGTGATGTTTTAAACACTTACTGGTTATATCTAAAATATGAACTTCTAAAAGGAAATATCTCAAAAGATGACTATTTGGACTATCTACACCTTATGAGTGAAGAGTTAGATAATAACAAATCATATACAAAGATATTTGTAGATGGTGTAAAAGAGGAGTTACTAAGATCATGATTGCAATTATCGACTACAAGATGGGTAATTTACAATCTGTTAAAAATGCTTTTGACAAACTAGGTGCAAAATCAAAGATAGTAAGTGATCCTTCAAAGCTAAAAAACTTTGATCGAGTTTTGCTACCAGGAGTTGGTGCATTTGCAGATGCGATGACACATCTAAAAAGCAACTCCATGGACGAGGCGATAATAGAATTTGCAAAGAGTGGAAAACCCCTGCTTGGCATCTGCCTTGGAATGCAACTTCTTTTTGATAAGAGCCAAGAGTTTGGCGAATATGAAGGACTTGGTTTGATTGAGGGTGAGGTAGTGAAGTTTGACAAAAGCAGATTTCAAACTCCTCTTAAAATCCCTCATATGGGCTGGAATGAGATAGAGGTGAAAGATTCAGCTATATTTTCTGGTCTTAAGAGGAAATTTTACCTATATTTTGTACACTCATACCATGCAAAGTGCGAGCAAAAGTATATCATCGGGCAGACATATTATGGTTATGATTTTGCTTCGGCAGTAAATAAAGATAATATTTACGGTATTCAACCCCACCCTGAAAAGTCTCACAACAATGGACTTTTGATAGTAGAAAATTTTTTGAAAGTGAAATAATTATGGAGATATTACCAGCGATTGATCTAAAAGATGGAAAAGCGGTTCGTTTAACAAAAGGTTTGATGGATAGTGCAAAAATTTACTCAAATGAGCCTTGGCAATTAGCAAAAAAGTTTGAAGAGCTTGGCTCAAAATGGATTCATTTAGTTGATCTAAATGGTGCATTTGCAGGTGAACCAAAAAACTTAGATCAGATAAAAAAGATAAGAGATGCAACATCTTTAAAACTAGAACTTGGTGGAGGTATCAGAGATGAAGATACCATAAAAAGATATCTAGATTTGGGCATAGATCGAATAATCTTAGGATCAATTGCACCAAAAGATCCTCAGTTTGTAAAAAATGCTGCCAAAAAATACCCAATCGCTGTTGGCATTGATGCGATAGATGGATATGTTGCCGTTGAAGGATGGGCAAAAACTTCAACACTAAAAGCTACACAATTAGCATCCCAATTTGCAGATGCAGGTGTTGAAGCAATCATATGTACCGATGTCTCAAGAGATGGAACATTAAGTGGAGTTAATATTGATTTTACACTAGATATCGCAAAAGCTTCCAAAATTGACACGATTGCAAGTGGAGGTGTTAAAAACATTCAAGATATTGCCGATTTAGAGAGTACCAATGCTATAGCTGGTGTGATTGTGGGTAAAGCCTTCTATGAAGGAACACTAGATCTAGCTGAAGCATTTAAAATTATTTCAAATAAATAAGTGTATAATTAAATATATTTACAAAGGAAGATCATGAAAATATTAGTTGTTGATGATAGTTCAACAATGAGAAGGATCATCAAAAATACTCTAGTTAAAATAGGTCATAGTGATGTTCTTGATGCAGAAGATGGTGCAAAAGCTTGGGACTTGATGCAAAAAACTGAAGGTATAGATGTACTCATTACAGATTGGAATATGCCAGAGATGAACGGACTTGATCTTGTAAAACATGTAAGAGCTGAGGCAAAATATGAAGATATGCCAATCATAATGGTAACAACCGAAGGTGGTAAAGCAGAAGTTATTACAGCTCTTAAAGCTGGTGTAAACAACTACATCGTAAAACCTTTCACACCACAAGTTCTACAAGAAAAACTAGAGGCAGTTTTATAATTTGATGGGAGAATTCTACTATGAATTAACCCTAATTCCGACTAAAAACCATCATCTATTTTTAGATCTTTTACTATCATTAGATGAGATAACTATCGAAGAAAAAGAAAACAGCATTATCCTAAGAGATGAAAACGAAGAGAATCTTCAAACTCTCTTAGAGGTAATTGAAGAGTTTGCTAAAGCTATCGATTCTCCATACAACTACTCAGTAAAAAAGATCAAAAATCAAAACTGGATAGATAATTACAAAAAATCAATCAAGCCTATTGAGATTGGGAATTTCTACATCAGAGCACAGTGGCATGAAGAGAGAAAAAACAAGATAAATATCATCATCAACCCTGCCCTAGCCTTTGGTTCAGGACACCATGAAACTACAGCTAGTTGCATCGAAGCGATTGATGAATATGTCAATGATAATGACCAAGTGCTAGATGTTGGATGTGGTAGTGGGATATTATCAATTGCTGCATCTAAAAAGAAGGCTATTGTAGATATCTGCGACACTGATGAACAGGCAATAGAAAGTGCTTTAGAAAATATATCTTTAAATGATACTCACATAAGAGATCACTGGGTAGGATCTGCAAACAAATCTCAAAAAAAGTATGATCTAGTCATCGCAAATATCATAGCAGACATTATAATACTTATCAAAAAAGATTTAATTTCTAGACTAAATAGTAATGGAGTTTTAATTCTTTCAGGTATAATAGAGAGCAATTTTCACAAAATTGAAGAAAATTTTAGTGAATTTGAGACAATAAAACATATCAAAAAAGGGGAATGGCACACATTAGTGCTGAAAAAAAGTTAATATGGGAAATAAAAAAGATAACAAAAATAATAATTTTTTCAATCAAAATCCGCTCATTGTATTTGCAATTTTTTCTATTTTAATTGTAGTCTTATTCAAAGGTTTGATAGAACCTAGTGGTGGTTTGGGTGATGAATCTTCGATGACAAACAGTGCATTAAGTACATCAAGAACTACAACAAGAAACATAAGCTACTACGAATTAAAAGATTTAATCAAAAATAAAAAAGTCAAATATGTAGCAATTGGTCAAACAACTATAAAAGCTGTTTCCGAAGATGGAGGAGTCAAAACCATATATTATGTCAAAAAAGTTGGTGGTGACAACACTCTTATACCACTTCTTGACAAGCAAGGCATACCATATGGTGGTTATAGTGAATCAAATTGGTTTAGTGAACTACTCTTCTCTTGGATCTTGCCAGTCTTCATATTCTTTGGAATATGGATGTTGCTAACTTCAAGAATGCAAAAAAGCATGGGTGGTGGAATCCTTGGAATGGGTAACAGTAAAAAGTTGGTGGACAGCGAAAGACCAAAGGTAAGATTTGACGATGTAGCAGGAGTGAAAGAGGCAAAAGAGGAAGTCAAAGAGATAGTAGATTTTCTAAAATATCCTGAAAAATATATCAACCTTGGAGCTAAGATTCCAAAAGGTGTACTACTAGTAGGACCTCCAGGAACTGGTAAAACACTCTTGGCAAAAGCAGTTGCAGGTGAAGCTGATGTGCCATTTTTCTCAGTATCTGGTTCTAGCTTTATAGAGATGTTTGTTGGTGTAGGAGCTAGTCGTGTAAGAGATCTATTTGAAAATGCCAAAAAAGATGCTCCTGCAATCATTTTCATCGATGAGATTGATGCGATTGGAAAGAGTAGAGCCGCAGGAGGAAACTTCGGTGGAAATGATGAGAGAGAGCAAACTCTAAATCAACTTTTAGCAGAGATGGATGGATTTAGCTCAGATCAATCTCCTGTTATCGTTCTGGCTGCTACAAACAGACCTGAAGTTTTAGATGCTGCACTTCTTAGACCAGGAAGATTTGATAGACAAGTCTTAGTAGATCAACCAGACTTCAAAGGAAGAGTCCAAATCCTAAAAGTACATATCGAAAAGATAAAGATTGCAGATGATGTGGATCTAGAAGAGATAGCCAGATTAACTGCGGGACTTGCCGGAGCTGATCTAGCAAATATCATCAATGAAGCAGCCCTTTTAGCAGGAAGAGCAGGAAAAGAAGAAGTTGAGCAAAAAGATTTTTATGAAGCAGTTGAAAGAGCAATTGCTGGACTTGAGAAAAAGAGTAGAAGAATAAATCCAAAAGAAAAAAGAATCGTCGCATATCATGAGAGTGGTCATGCATTTATCGCAGAGACTACCAAGGGAGCGAAAAAAGTCTCTAAAGTATCAATCATACCAAGAGGATTAGCAGCTCTAGGATACACACTAAATACTCCTGAAGAGAACAAGTATCTTATGCAAAAGCATGAACTCATAGCTGAAATTGATGTACTTCTTGGTGGACGAGCGGCTGAAGAAGTATTTATCGGTGAGATTTCAACAGGAGCTGGAAACGACCTTGAAAGAGCAACTGATATCATCAAAAGAATGGTAGGACTCTACGGTATGAGTGAGATTGTAGGTCTTATGGTCTTAGAAAAACAACAAAACACTTTTCTACAAGGTGGAGTCACTAGCAATCCTCACAGTGATAAATTGGCTCAAGATATTGATGAATATACCAAAAATCTACTCAATGAAAGATATGAGATAGTAAAAGAGAGACTAAGAAAGTACTCTGAAGCCATCGAAAATATCGTAAAGACACTATATGAAAAAGAGAATATCGAAGGTAAAGAAGTTGTTCAAATCATAAAAGATTTTGAAACAAAACACAATATACCTTCACTCTTAGTTGAGCATGAAGATGAAAACGAAGATATAGTAAAAGCTATTGAAGAGATAGAAGAGAATGAAGATGAGCATGACTCTAAAAATGACAAAGATCAAGATAATAAAAAAGATTTAGATCAAGATAGTTAATTTAGAGAATTTTACTGTATAATCTCCCTAATTTTTATGAGGAGATTTGATGGAAGATAAGATCATCAAAATTTTTGATACAACTTTAAGAGATGGGGAGCAAAGCCCAGGAGCCTCTATGAATATGGAGGAGAAGATAAAGATCGCATTACAGCTTGAAAAGCTAGGTGTTGATATTATCGAAGCTGGCTTTGCAGCAGCTAGCCCTGGAGATTTTGAAGCGATTTCAAATATCAGTAGTGAAGTAAAAAACTCTGTCATATGCTCACTAGCTAGATCACTCCCAAAAGATATAAAAGCAGCAGGCAAGGCCATATCTCAGGCAAAACATAAAAGAATTCACACATTCATAGCAACTTCACCTATACATATGGAATACAAGCTAAAGCTAAAGCCAAATGAGGTGATAAAAAAGGCAGTTGAAGCAGTAGAATATGCAAAAACTTTCACCGATGATGTTGAATTTAGTTGTGAGGATGCAGGAAGAAGTGAGATTGGCTTTTTAAAAGAGGTTATCTCTGCAGTGATTGAAGCTGGTGCAAATACGATAAATATTCCTGATACTGTTGGATATAGAATGCCTAAAGAGATGGGTGATCTTATTTCCCAGTTGGATAAATTTATCCAAAATAGAGCAATCATCTCAGTTCACTGCCACAATGATCTAGGTCTTGCAGTTGCAAACTCTTTAGCATCGATTGAAAATGGTGCTAGACAGGTAGAATGCACCATAAACGGTCTTGGTGAGAGAGCTGGAAATGCTGCTATGGAAGAGATTGTCATGGCTTTAAAGACAAGAAGTGACTATTTTAACGGACTTGATACAAACATCAACACTAAAGAGATACTAGCAAGTTCAAAAATGGTAGCAAATATCACAGGTATCATCCCTCAACCAAATAAAGCCATAGTTGGTAAAAATGCCTTTGCTCATGAGAGTGGTATCCATCAAGATGGTGTCTTAAAATGTCAAGAAACCTATGAGATCATAAAACCTGAAGATATAGGACTAAGCGATGCTGATACAATCATCTTGGGTAAATTATCCGGTCGTCATGCTTTTGTTGATAAGATAAAGGCTCTTGGTTTTGACTTAGATAGTGATGAGATTGATAAATCATTTGCTAGGTTCAAACTCCTTGCAGATAAGAAAAAAGAGATTTTTGATGATGATCTAAGAGCCATTATCACTGATGAGATAGTCAAGATCAATGAAGAGTACATGTTGGTAAACCTTCAGATCAACGACTGTATGAATGGAATACCAAGCTCAGCTGTATCGATACAACACAAAGATGAGATCTTAACCGATGCTGGTATTGGAAATGGAACGATGGATGCTATATTTAAAACCATAGACAGGATCACAAATACAAAAGGGGAGCTTGTAGATTATCGAGTAAATGCGGTGACTGAGGGAAAAGATGCTTTAGCAAAAGTTACTGTAAAAGTGATTTTTGATGGCTCAAAACAGACTGTTACAGGGCATGGCTTAAATGTTGATACGATGCTTGCAAGTGCTAGAGCTTATATATCAGCACTAAACAGCTTCCTAGCAACAAAAGATCTATACTCAAAAAATGATTTAAAAGGGATTTAGTAGTAAGCAGGGATTAAACCTGCTTACCTTCGATGTAGTAATTGTTGCTATTTCCACTTTTGATAAGTGAAACTTTATGCTTTTTTGCCCAAAGCTCAATCTCTTTTTGTAGCTCTTGTGAAGATCTTGCATTTTTTATCTTTAGATAGTTGGATGAAGAAGATAAACCTATATGTCCCCCATAATGTTTTATCCTATTATTTAGTGTGATAATGTGCTTTTTTAGCTCATCAAATCCAGGTGTTGTCTCTACTACTTTTTTAAATTGAGATAGTATTGTTTCGTTTGGATTAAACCCCAATTGTGTCAAAACTGCTTCATCACTAAGTTGTGCCATTGTTACTCTCCTTATTTATTTAAACTGAAACTTATTATATAATTTTTTACCATAATTTTTATTTAAAATTATTGCTCATGAAGAGCATTTGTTGAAATATCTTTCAATGGTTTCAAAATGTAACTCATTACAGTTTTTTTACCTGTAATGATATTGATATTTGCCACCATTCCTGGCATAATAGGCTTGTCTTTTGCTATGGTTTGTCTATTTGCCTTGATCTTGACATGATAGTAACTTTTCCCGTTTTTATCGATAAAAC
>CAZYJF010000044.1:0-9463 GCA_964647715.1 uncultured Sulfurospirillum sp.
AGTGGGATTTATGGTATTGATGCTGATATTTTAACTTTTGGTAAAGTTATCGGAGGTGGTATGCCTGTTGGTGCATTTGGGGCAAAAAAGGAGATCATGGATGAACTCTCTCCTGATGGTCCAATCTATCAAGCAGGTACACTTAGTGGAAATCCAATAGCAATGAGTGCCGGTTTGGCTTCACTAAATAAGCTAATATCTTCCAAAGATACTCTATATGATAACTTGGAGCATTTGGCAAAGAGATTGGTAAATGGTTTCAAAGAGAGTGCAAAAGCTCACAATATTCCACTTCAAGTAGATGTAAGGGGTAGTATGTTTGGTTTCTTCTTCAATGAAAACGAAGTCAAAAACTTTGATGATGCTCTAAAATCAGATACCAAAAGATTTGCAAAATTTCATCAATTGATGCTTCAAAGAGGAGTTTATCTAGCTTGTAGTCAATTTGAAACAGGATTTATTTCAACAGTTATGGATGAGAAGATGATTGATGAAGTTGTAAAAAAAGCTGATGAAGTTTTTGGACTTTTGGATGGATAATAAAAAAAATGATGATCCAAAATATGCCAAGATAGTAGAAGGTGCTGAACAACTTTCACTTGGTGTATCGATGGTTGTCTCCATACTGCTTGGTATAGCTATTGGTGTGGGGTTAAGAAAATTAACTGATATCTCTTGGCTCTTTTGGCTTGGAGTTTTTATAGGATTTGCTTCAGCTGCTTTAAATCTATACAGAGCCTATAAAAAGCAAAAAGCAGAGCTTGATGAGCTGATAGATGATCCTAGATATAAAAATTACTCACAAAGATACAGCGATGAGGATGATGATGAATATTAAAAGAATTTTACTATCAATACTACTAGTTGATCTACTATTATTTATCTACTCTCTTAGTAGAGGTATGGAGTTTTTATTAAATTCTCAATTAGCTTTTGTCGCCTCTTTTCTTGTGACCATATCATCATATCTTTCATATAAGAAGATGATAGAAAAAAGACTTCAACTTGGTAATATTGATACAACTGATCTCATAGATAAGATTGAAGATGAGTTTGATCTTTATGATGATGAGAAGATGGATGTAAAAGAGTTGATAAAGCAAGAAAGAAAAAAGATGAGTATCAAAAAAGGAACTAAAAATCTCATAGATAGCAGAGGTGGTATATTTAATCCTATAAGACTACTCTCATATCTTTTTTTATTTATAACTCTTATCTATCTCATAAGAAATAACCATTTTGAAGTCTCTGCTTATCTTTTAGGGCTTGGGGTTGTGCCAATTGGCACACTTTTGGGTAGTTTTACTCTTCGGTATATTTTTTAAGTTTTCTTCCCACTTTTGGGTGTTTTAACTTTTTGATGGCAGAGTTTTCTATCTGCCTGACTCTCTCTCTTGTTACATTTAATTCATTCCCGATCTCTTCAAGGGTTCTATCACTCTCATCCTCAAGTAGTCCAAATCTCATCCTAACGACTGCTTGTTCTCTCTCATTTAACTGATCTAAAACACTGCTTATTTGGCTTTTGAGATCATTTTTAAGCATATACTCAATCGGTGCTACAGATTTTTTATCCTCAACAAAATCACCAAACTTACCATCATCTTCATTACCAATAGGTGCTTCTAGACTGATTGGCTCTTTTGTTATTTTGATGACATTTTTCACCTTATCTACACTCAAACCTACCTCTTCAGCGATCTGCTCAATATCTGGCTCTTTACCAAACTCTTGTAGATGTCTTCTTGTTATCTTGTTTATTCTATTAATCGTCTCAATCATATGTATCGGGATACGAATAGTCTTCGCCTGATCTGCAATAGCTCGACTAATAGCCTGTCTTATCCACCAAGTAGCATAAGTGGAGAATTTATAACCCTTTTTATACTCAAATTTATCCACAGCTTTCATCAAGCCTATATTTCCCTCTTGGATCAAGTCCAAAAATGGCAAACCTCTATTTGTATATCTTTTAGCGATTGATACTACAAGCCTAAGATTTGATTTTGCCATTCTGCTTTTTGCTTTATCGGCTATCTGCTTTCCTCTTTTTATCTGCTCTAAAATCTCTTTTAGATATTCAGGATCTAGGTTGAAGCTATCTTTACTAGCCTCTTTGGTCTGCATTAGCTTTTTTATCTCCATATATGTAGAAACCATTGTAGCTTCAGGAACAGCTGCAAGAATATCCTCTTTTGACATATTAATGATATTATCAAGAATTTTTTGGTGATTCTCTTTTAGTTGGTCATTAAAGAGTGGCAACTTATACTCAAGTTTTTTCAACTCTCTATCAAACCCACTGTCACTCTTTAATGCAGTCTCCATAGACTTAACTAACTCATTTATTAACTTACTAGTAGGTCCTAGATCGATGAGTTTCTCTTTGAGTAGTTTTTTCTTGTATGCTAGTTGGAGGATATTATACAAATCCTCTTCTGAACCATCATTTTTTATAGTTGTACTTGATTGTGCCTTAATCCACTCTTTTTTTGCTTTTTCAAGAGCTTTAAAACTCTCTTTTACCTTTTTTTCTCTGCTATTGTCTTTTTTGGGTTTTGCTTCAGATTCTTCGCTCTCTTCAGTATCAGACTCTTCTGCATCATCATCCTCTTTTTCATCATCAAAACTCTTAAAAAGCTCTTTAACTCTTCTTTCTCTATTGATAAGTGCTTCTTTATACTCAAGTATAAAATCGATAAGATAAGGTACAGAACAAAAAGCATCTATGATGATATCTTCGCCTAACTCTATCTGCTTTGATATCTCAATCTCTTCTTCTTTTGTGAGCAATGGAATTTGCCCCATCTCTCTAAGATACATTCTAACAGGAGAGTCACTTCTTGACCACTCAAGTAACTCTTTTTCTTTACTTAGATCAAACTCATCCTCAAGTCCACTATCGTGTAGCTTTTGAATCTCTTCTAATCTAGCCTCTGCTTCTGCTTTGTTCTTGAGTTTTGCAATTTCAGCAGATGTAACCAAGGTGGTGTTGTGTTTAGCTAGAAGAGTTGCTATTTTTTTAGCATTTGCAGTTGTTGGAGCTTTGCTAAATAGGCTCAACAACTCCTCTTGAGTGACATATCCGTTAGCATTCTCTTTGATTAACTCTTCGATAGCTTTGTTTAAATCTTTTGCGGTCATTCTTTCCCCTGTTTGAGACGGGTAAGCTTATCCCATCTCATTGAATCTTAGTAAGATTGTTTTGATTAAGCAATTTAACTCAGTATTTTACTCAAACACACTTATAATCTTAATTGAAATATATATAAATTTTCAAATTTTATTGAATTTTAAGCTTATTTAGCATATCGGCAATATAAACTTTACCTTTATAGCTTTCTTTTTCTTTTTTTCTCAAAAATTTGCAATCTATTTTTGTCAATGTTAGCTTTTTATTGGAACAGTAATTGCTCCAAACTACTTATAGTTATAAAAGTATAGGAGGAACTCGTGCAAAACGGATACTATCAAGTAACCGGAGCAATGATTACACAATTTCATAAGCTAGATGTAACCAGTAATAATCTTGCAAATATAAATACGCAGGGTTTTAAAGCTGATGGTGTAATTATCGGAGATTTTGAGAGATTATATCAGACCAAAAGAGATGAGTTATCATTAGATAATCATACAAAAGAGGCTGCAAAATTTTTCAATAGAACCATCAACAGAGTTCCAAATGTTGTAGAAAACAGCATTGATTTTTCACAAGGCTCTTTAAGACTTACTGGAAATAAACTAGATTTTGCACTAAAACAAAGAGATCTTTTTTATGCAGTTATGACACCAAATGGGGTTAGACTAACACAACAAAGCTCTTTTAAGCTTGACGACCTTGGTAGATTAGTAACAAGCGATGGTTTTTTACTTCTTCCAAAAGATTTTATGACTACAAATAAAAATAGCATTAAACTTTCATCAAAGGGGCAGATCAATGTCTCAAATGATGGTGGAGTTTTCATAGGAAAAGATAGAGTTGATTCACTTTTTATCGGTAGGGTTAAAAACTTGAAGGCTCTTAAAAAAGAGGGAGATAAACTCTTTAATATGGCTGATCTTCAAAGTAATTTAAAACAGATGGATAGTGGTGACTTAGTCAAACAAGGTTATATTCAGATGAGTAATGTAAATCCAATAAAACAGATGACTCAACTCATCGAAACAAATAGGCTAGTGGAGATGTACCAAAGAGTAATGACTTCTCATATGGATGAGTTAAACAAAGATGCTATTACAAAACTGGCTACAACTAGAGCCTAAAATTAGGAGAAGATAATGATTAGATCACTTTACACTGCAGCTACAGGAATGATAGCTCAACAGACACAAATTGATGTCACTTCACACAACATCGCCAATGTCAATACGATAGGTTATAAGAAAAACAGAGCAGAGTTTGCAGATCTCTTTTATCAAGTCACGGAGTATCCTGGAACTAGTACTAGTGATACGAGTGTATCTCCTACTGGTATCGAAGTAGGGCTAGGTGCTAGACCAACTGCTGTAACCAAACAGTTTAGTCAAGGAAACTTCAAAGAGACAGGAAATAAGCTCGATATGGCAATAACAGGAGATGGATTCTTTCAGGTAGAACTTCCTGATGGACAGATAGCTTATACAAGAAATGGAGCCTTTAAGCTTGATGGAAATGGGCAGATCGTAAATAGTGACGGTTACAAACTTTTGCCAGAGATTACTATCCCAGAAAATGCAACTCAGATAAATATAGGAACAGATGGAACAATCACAGCAAAATTAGCGGGAGAGACTGAAGCTGCAAAACTTGGTCAATTAGAACTTGCTAACTTCATCAATCCAGCAGGACTTCACTCTCTAGGAAATAATAATTACATCAACACCATAGCCTCAGGTGATCCAATCATCTCTACTGCCGGACTTGATGGTCTTGGTCAAATTAGACAGGGCTTCGTGGAGATGAGTAATGTGCAACTTGTAGAAGAGATGACTGATCTAATAACTGGTCAAAGAGCCTATGAAGCAAACTCAAAAGCGATAACAACTTCTGATGAGATGCTTCAAACTGTCAACCAATTAAAAAGATAAGGAGTAGTTAGATGAATACATTTATAGTAATTTCTTTTTTGATTATCTTTGTAGTGGCTTTTTGGGATCTTATCTATTTTTTGCCAACATTTAAGAAGATGAATGAGCTTGAGAAGAGGATAAAATTTTAGATTTTTAAGCTTATATATATAAATTAACTAAACTATTTAGCAAATTTTCCAAAAATTGCGATAGAATAACCCCAATTTTATTAAGAAATTGGGGAGTATATGAGTAAAGAGATTTCAAAAGTTTGGAAATTTGGTGACAATATAGATACTGATTTGATTATTGCTGCTAGATATCTTAATCAATCAGATCCAAAAAGTTTGGCAGAGCATGTGATGGAAGATGCTGATCCAAAATTTGTCGAGAAGTTAAATGAGGGTGATGTCATAGTCGCAGGTGAGAATTTTGGTTGTGGAAGTTCTAGAGAACATGCACCAATCGCTCTAAAGGCTGCTGGAGTAAAAGCTATAATTGCCAAAAGCTTTGCAAGAATTTTCTACCGAAATGCTTTCAATATGGGTCTTTCTATCTATGAATTAAAAGAGAGTGATGAGATAAGCGAAGGCGATGAGATTAGCATAGATCCTTCAAACGGGAAGATAACGAACATTAGCAATTCAAAAGTTTACCATTTTGCTCCGATACCTCCTTTTATGCAGGAGTTGGTTGATGCTGGTGGATTGATTGAGTATGCAAAATTAAATATGAAAAAAGGTGCATAAGAAGTCATGAAAAGATATAATATTGCCATTATAAAAGGTGATGGAATTGGACCAGAGATCATCGATGAAGCAAAAAAGGTACTAGATGCTGTTAGTGTAAATCGTGATTTTGAGCTTGAGTATCATGAATATTTGATGGGTGGAAATGCTTATGATATCACAGGTGATCCACTGCCACAAGAGACGATTGATGGGTGTTTAAACTCTGATGCCATTTTGTTTGGAGCTATTGGAGGAGAGCAGTGGGATAATCTCCCAAGAGATAAAAGACCTGAGAGTGGTCTTCTTAGACTAAGAAGTACTCTTGAACTCTATGCCAACTACAGACCTGTCAAAGTATATGATGAGTTAGTAGAGGCTAGTAGCCTAAAACCTGATGTCCTAAAAGGTGTTGACCTTCTTGTGATGAGAGAGTTAACTGGTGGGATTTACTTTGGACAACCAAGAGCAAAAGATGAAAATAGTGCTTACAATACAATGATCTACTCAAAAGAAGAGGTAAAAAGAATAGCTGTTGAAGCTTTTGAATCGGCGATGAAAAGATCTAAAAAAGTTTGTTCAGTTGATAAAGCCAATGTTCTAGAAGTTAGCCAATTTTGGAGAGAAGTAGTTGAAGAGGTAGCTAAAGATTATCCAGAGGTCTCTTTAACTCATATGTATGTAGATAATGCGGCGATGCAATTAGTAAGAGAACCAAAGCAGTTTGATGTTATTTTAACAAGTAATCTTTTTGGAGATATCTTAAGTGATGAAGCTAGTATGGTTTCAGGATCAATCGGTCTTCTTCCTTCAGCCTCAGTAGGTGGTAAGGTTGGCTTGTATGAGCCAATCCACGGATCAGCTCCAGATATCGCAGGACAAGGTATCGCAAACCCTATCGCTACTATATTGTCTGCTGCTATGATGCTTAGATTTGCATTTGGTGAAGTTGAAGCTGCCAACAAGATAGAAGAGGCAGTAAAAAGTGTACTAGCAGATGGATACAGAACTAGGGATATTTCCCAATTTGGTGCAAAAGAGGTCTGTTCTACTACTGAAATGGGTTCAATCATAGCCGAAAGAGTTTGTCCAAGCAGATGAATACAATGACTTTAGCTTCAATCTATGAGTCTCAAGGGTATAAAAAAGAGGCATATGAACTCTATTGGAAGATATATGAGGATGACCCTAGTAATGAAGCTGCTTTAAAAGCTATTGAGAGAATCATAAGAAGCAGAAGAAGCTTTAACAACCCAAATAAAAACATAACAAAAAAATTTATCTATATGAATAAAAAAGCTCACTATAGAGCTTTTGAGAAATGGTTGGCAGCATGCTAGCACTACGAGATCTTGTAGAGCATACTTTAGAGGAGTTTGATAAAAGAGTTGCAAGTGAGAGTGAGCTAGAAAGTGCTGATGATTTGCAACTTCTCTCCAAAGAGATAAAAGTCGAAGAGTTGATAGAAAATGACGACACACTCTTCTTGATGAAGGTCAAAGATAGACTTGTTGTACTCTTTGAAGGGCTTCAAGATAAAAATATTGTAGATTTGGATTCAAAACTTCAGATGACTTTGGACTTTTTAGAATATCTACTTGCTGATATAGAGGATAGACTAAAGGATAAAAGTGGTGAATGAGATCATACTCAAAGTAAGCTGTCCAGACAGATCAGGTCTAATTTACAATATCTCTCAAGTTCTCTATGCAAACAAGTTAAATATTCAAAAAAATAGTGAATTTGTAAATAGTGAGCATAGTTGGTTCTTTTTTCGTGCAGTTTTGAGTGGGGATGTTGATCTTGAAGATTTAAAAACTAGCTTACTTAGTTCTCTCCCTGAGGATAGTAGGGTTGAGCTTTTTAAAAGAAGAAAAAAAGATATAGTCATTTTAGTAACCAAGGAATCCCACTGTCTTGGTGATCTTCTCATTCGCTACCAAAGCGGTGAATTAAATGCAAATATAAAAGCTATTATCTCAAATCATGCTGATCTTGAAGTTCTAGCATCCAAATTTGATATCCCTTACCACTATATTGATGCGAAAGATTTAAATAGAGAAGATCATGAAAAGTTGATAATAAAAGAGATAAATAGATATCAACCTGATCTAATAATCCTAGCAAAATATATGAGGATACTAACCCCATTTTTTGTTGAAGAGTTTGAAGGTAAGATAATCAATATACACCACTCATTCCTACCGGCTTTTATTGGGGCAAATCCATATAAACAAGCATATGAGAGAGGTGTCAAGATCATAGGAGCAACTGCTCACTATGTCAATAACGATCTTGATGAAGGACCTATCATCGCTCAAGATGTAGTATCTGTAAATCATGATTACAGTTGGAAAGATATGCAAAAAGCAGGTCGTAATGTAGAAAAAATAGTGCTCTCTAAAGCAGTAGATCTAGCACTTGATGATAGGATTTTTGTCTTTAAGAACAAAACTGTGATATTTTAGGCTTTATAAATAGATTTTTTTGACGATATTAGTTTAAGTTCTATTTAATTGACAATGGTGTAACATTAAACAGATTAAATTTTAAGGGAGTCAAGATGAGAGTGGGTGATATATTTAGAAGTACTTTTGGCATAAAGTCTAAAAAGATCACACTAGAACAGATAGAAGTTCATACACCAAAATCTCTCAAATATGACACTTATGCTTCCTCCATAGTCTCAAAACGGGGAAATATCTTCAAAAATCGTAGTCTTGATATAGATAAGATGATTGATGATTCATTGGCTAGACCTTTAATAACCGCTAAGTAATTTATGAGCTTAGAGGATATCCAAGCTTACTACTTTAATACATTTATCCCTGCATATGCTGATACTGTTGCCACTTTGGGAGATAAACCTGTACAACTACTTATAGAACAAGAGAATACTTTAGCTCATATGATGGCACATCTTAGTGAGAGTGATGATGAAAAAAATATTTATAGAGCATTAGCTCATCTTGAAAGAGCTACACTTGATTGCTATAAAATTATCTGGGTAGAATCAAAAAAGAAATTAGAATATTTTATCAAATTGGACAATACAAACTTAGCCTTGGCATTTAACAAAGATGAGAGTGAAGTTTTGGATAAAATTAGAAAAATCGACTCTTTGGCAAAAGAGGCTAGGGCATTAGAATCGATGAATATCGGTAAAAACAACACAAAAGCACTAGAAAAATATATAGAGGTTGTAGAGCTTGAACGAGATTTATTAGATAGTGTAGATATCAAAAAAGCAAGTTCATACAATAAGTTTAAATTCTCACATATACTAAAAGAACAAGCATTGGGAATTGTATTGGGTTTGATTATCGGTCTTGTAACAAACTATATCTGGGATAGGTTTTTTTAGTGCAGTTTTTCTCTTGTGAAGCCTTAAACTTTTTAAAAGAGTTAAAAGAAAATAACTCAAAAGAGTGGTTTTTAAATAATAAAGACAGATATGAAAGGTTGATATTAAACCCCTCAAAACTATTTGTCAATGAGATGGGTGAACATCTTTTAGCTCTTGATCCTCACATTAAAGCCATACCTAAAGTAAATGGCTCTTTATTTAGAATTTATAGAGATATACGATTATCAAAAGATAAAACACCTATGAAGAGTCGAATAGGAATTATATTTTACAGAGGGACAAAAAGATTACAAAGCAGTTCATTTTATATCCATTTTTC
>CAZYJF010000045.1:0-9412 GCA_964647715.1 uncultured Sulfurospirillum sp.
GCCCTTTTTTCTACAATCTCTCTACAAACTATACAATACTTTGCCTGAGGTTTCACTTTTAACCTAGGCTCTGAGATATCTTCTTCACACATTTCACAAATTCCATAA
Source organism: uncultured Sulfurospirillum sp. (assembly GCA_964647715.1). Taxonomy (GTDB): domain Bacteria; phylum Campylobacterota; class Campylobacteria; order Campylobacterales; family QNZT01; genus QNZU01. The sequence continues at coordinate 109 of CAZYJF010000045.1, forward strand.
GTTTTATTTTCAATCTTAAATAGAGCATAATCAATCTCTTGAATCTCTTTTTGTTGCTTCATATTTAATGCTTCTTCGATAGCAACATCTGTATTTAAGATAGCATGATCTGCCTCATCACTAGCTTCTGCATCTTTTAATGAATCTAACTCTTTAGCATTTGCATTTATATTCTTTAAAATCTGCTCTTTTTTCTTCTCTAAAATGGCTTTAAACTCTTCTAACTCTTTTTCACTTAACACAAAACTCTCCTTCTTATATATCATTTATGATACGGGTGATTATTTTTTATACTAAAAGCTCTAAAAATTTGTTCAAACAAAACTACTTTCGCAACTTTATGAGATAGTGTCATTCTACTCAAAGAGATCACTCTATCCATTTTGGATAAAAATGACTCCTCAAATCCAAAGGCTCCACCGATATAAAAATTTAAAGTAGTATTTATATCAAAAATTTCTGAAAATTCAAAACTATTTATTTCATCTCCTTTTGGATCAAGAGCAATATTATACCCACTCAAGTATGGCTCAAAAGCCTTTGAATACGAGCTTTGAGCCATTTTAACATCTTGGTTTTGTGCTTGAGAAATTTTTTTGTTAAAAATTGAAAATTCTTTGATTTGTGCGTATTTTTGTATCATTTTCAACTCTTTTTGGATAAAAGAGTCAATCTCAGAGCTACTCTTTTTCTCAATCGTATAAACATTTACCTTCATTGAACTTAATTAGCTAGCTCTATTTTCATCTACATAATCACTCTCTCTTCGTCCTGTGATCTTTCTTTTATCCAATCTACTTGAACTTTTATCAAAATATTGAAGCAAATGAGAAACAGTCTCTTTTAGCTTACTTCTTTTTACAATCATATCTAAAAAACCATGCTCAAGTAAAAATTCTGATGTTTGAAAACCTTCAGGTAGATCAGTTCCTATTGTCTGTTTGATAACCCTCTGCCCTGCAAAGCCTATCAAAGCTCCAGGTTCTGCGATAATCACATCACCAAGCATAGCAAATGAAGCAGATACTCCTCCCATCGTAGGATCAGTTAGTATCGAAATAAATGGCAATCCCTCATTTGATAATTTCTTAAGGGCAGCAGAAGTTTTGGACATTTGAAGTAGTGAAAAAGTACTCTCTTGCATTCTTGCTCCACCACTAGCAGATATGATAATGATACCCTCTTTTTTAGCAATTGCCCGATTGACAGCCCGAACTATCTTTTCACCCTCAACCGACCCCAAACTTCCACCCATAAATTTAAAATCAAATACCACTAGCTGAGCTGGAACTCCATCTATCGTACACTCACCACTAATGACTGAAGATTTTTTACCTATCTTTTTATAACTATCAGCTACCCTCTTTTTATATGGAATCTTATCTACAAACTTTAAAGGATCAACAGGAATTAAGTTTGCATCCATCTCCACAAAACTGCCCTCATCTGCTAAATAATCGATTCTTTGCATAGCACCAATTCGCATATGATATTTACATTTTGGACAGACTTGAAGTAGATTTTCCACCTCTTTATAATACATCAACGAGTTACACTTTTTGCACTTCACCCAGTGACTTGTCTCTTGAACTTTATCCTCTTCTTGATTGCTCTTTCTAAATGATTTAAATAGGTCTCCAAAGATCATATCTACCCTTTTAATAGTATATTTTTATAAAACTCAAACTTTTTCTCATCTTTGCAAATTAATGTAAGATCATTATATTGATATTTATATAAATCTTCACACATCCACATTCCAGCTTTGATATCATACTCTCTTAACTCATCTTCTAAGATCAAAAAATCAACATAATGAGCATATGCCAAAGATAGAGCCATAGCTCCAGGAGTTCTATACTTTATCAATGCATCTGATAATTTTTTTGCATATATTTTAGAGCGATATGCTCTTTCAAATATTCCAACACTTGAGTTTTGATTTTTTTTGACATCTAAGAAGTTAAGATCACTCAATTTCGCAGTTTTAAAGCTCTCTTCATCTTTTACAAAGATATCCCCATTTGCAAAATTACAAACAATTCCACACTTTAAAGATCCATTATCCTCAAACGCAACCGAAGATCCATAATAAGGAATTTGCGATATAAAATTATCACTTCCATCCAAAGGATCTATCCAGATAACTCCATCTCCATCTCCTACTTTTCCAGACTCTTCGGAGTTAATTTTGCCAAAATCCCCTAACTCTTCGATGAAAATTCTCTCAGCGATTAAATCTATCTCTTTACTCTCATCGCCACCACTACCTATGCCCTTGCCAGTACAATAACTATCTTTAAAACCTGCCTTTAAAAGATCATATATTCTTCTATTTGCTAAGATAACAGCATCGATAAAATCTTTTATCTCTTTACTCCAAAAGCTTCTTTGCGATTGCTTCGGCTGCTTTTTTACCATCACTAGCAGCAGTTACTACAAGATCACTACCCCTAAAACAATCCCCACCAGTATAGATAAATGCTTTGCTAGTTTGCATATTTTCATCTGCAATTATCGCTCCCCACTTGTCAGTTTCTATGCCATTTTGTGAGAGAAATTGTGGTTTTGTGTTATTAAATCCAAGAGCAAAGATAACTACATCAGCATCCACTCTAAATTCACTATCTTCTACTATCTCAACTCTTTGTCTGCCACTCTCATCTTTACTACTTAGAGTTGTTTTTAACATACTGATACCGATAACTTTTCCATCTTCATCCAATAAAACCTCTTTAGGAGAAGCATTAAAGATAAATTCTGCACCCTCTTCTTTGGCATTGGTAAACTCTTTTTTGCTACCAGGCATATTGAGTGCATCTCTTCTATATAGACACTTTACACTCTTGGCATTCTCTCTTAGAGATGTTCTAATACAATCCATAGCAGTATCACCACCACCAATGACTACAACCCTCTTATTCTCTACATTGAAGTTTGTATCATAGTCCTCAGCAAAATATTTTCTTTGAATATTTACCAAAAAATCGATAGCTATATAGACACCATCTCCATTTTCACCAGCAATATTAGCCTTCCTACTCTCTTGTGCTCCTATACCTATAAATATAGCATCATAATTTTCACTAAGCTCTTCAAAACTGATATCTTTTCCAACCTCAGTCTCTAAAAAGAGCTTCATTCCAGCCTCTTCCAGCCACTTAAATCTTCTAAAGACGACCTCTTTTTCCAGTTTAAATGATGGTATTCCATAAGTTAGTAAACCTCCGGGTCTGCTATCCTTTTCAAACATATCCACTTTTATACCATGTCTTAAAAGATAAGTAGCCACAGAAAAGCCAGCTGGTCCACTTCCAATGACAGCTACTTTTTTATCACTCATCTTATCACTAAACTCAGGTCGCCAACCCTTTTTAAAACCATTCTCTGAGATATATGTTTCAACTGATCCTATCGTAACTGCTCCATATCCATCAAGATGCAAAGTACAGTTGCCTTCACAAAGCCTATCTTGTGGGCAAATTCTACCAGTAATCTCAGGAAAAGGATTACTCTCATTTGATAGCTTAAATGCAATTTTAGAATCCTTATTGGCAGTCGTTTTCAACCACTGAGGAATAAAATTATGCAAAGGACAAGCTACATGACAGCCAGGATCACCACACTGAACACATCTTTCAGCCTGAATCTGAGCATCAACTGGTTTAAAGACACTGTATATCTCTTTAAAATCTTTTTTTCTTGCATTTGAACCTCTCTTTTCTGGTTCAATTCTCTCAAACTTTATAAAATTTTGCATCTTAATCTCCCTCCATAGGATTTAACGGAGCATTTGCCAAATCTTTTGGTCTGACAATCCAAAAATCCCTTAGTGTGTGTCTAAAATTATCCAATATATATTGAGCCTTTTTACTTGCCGTCTCATCCACATACTCTTGTAAAAGTTTTTTGATAAAGTGCCTCTCTTCATCACTCTCATCTGTATCGATTCTTCTAGCACCTATTAACTCTTGATTTAAGTTATCTATCAACTCATGATCTTCATCATAAACAAATGCCATACCACCAGTCATTCCTGCACCAAAATTAACACCAGTCTTTCCAAGAATAACAACAACTCCACCAGTCATATACTCACATGGATGATCTCCAGTTCCCTCAACTACTGCTGTCGCACCGGAGTTTCTTACACAAAATCTCTCACCTACATTTCCAGCAACAAAGAGTTTTCCACCAGTAGCACCATAAAGACATGTATTTCCACCACAGCTAAACTTCTCACTTTGAGTTTTTGGAACGATAACAATCTTACCACCATTCATACCTTTACCGATATAATCATTTCCGGCACCTTGCAGATAGATTGAGATTCCTTTACTCAAAAATGCTCCAAGAGATTGACCTGCTACTCCATGAAGTTTGAACTTTATACTACTCTCATCAAGTCCATCATTTCCATAATACTTTGCGATCTCACCAGAGATTAGTGTTCCAAAACTTCTGTGAATATTTTTGATCTCTTTTTTCACTACTATCTTTTTGCCTCTATCTGAAATAGCACCATATACCTCTTTGAGTATCTCTTTTTCAAACTCATTCTTATCAAATGGCTCATTTGTAGCTACTTGATTGGTATTTACTCCCTCACAATTATAAAGAATCGGTGAAAAATCAAACTTCTTAGCAAAATCATCATCTCTTACCGCCAAGAGATCACTTCTACCAATGATCTCTTCCATACTCTCATATCCCATAGATGCCAAATAGTTTCTAACATCATTTGCAAGAAGAGTAAAGTAGTTTACAACCTTATCAACAGTACCTGTAAAATGCTCTCTTAAGACCTCTTCTTGAGTTGCTACACCAACTGTACATTTATTTAGATGACAAATTCTTAGCATTCTACACCCTACAAGTGTCAGTGCTGCAGTTCCAAAAGCATAACTCTCAGCTCCTAGCAGTGCTGCCTTCATCACATCAAGACCTGTTTTTAAACCACCATCAGTTTGTAGATGCACCATTCCTCTAAGACCATTGACCTTCAAAGCATTGTGAGCTTCAGAAAGTCCTAACTCCCACGGATTTCCAGCATGTTTGATAGATGTTATAGGAGCAGCACCAGTACCACCATCACTTCCTGAGATAATGATCTTATCAGCATAACACTTCGCCACACCAGCTGCTATCGTTCCAACTCCAGAAGTAGAAACAAGTTTTACAGTGATTGTCGCATCAGGATTGATCTGCTTTAGATCAAAGATAAGTTGTGCCAAATCCTCGATAGAGTAGATATCATGATGAGGAGGTGGAGATATCAGAGTAACCCCAGGTATCGTGTATCTTAGTGATGCAATCAAAGGCGAAACTTTATGACCAGGTAACTGTCCTCCCTCACCAGGTTTTGCACCTTGAGCTACTTTGATCTGAATCTCTTCAGCACTTCTTAGATACTCAGGAGTCACACCAAATCTACCTGATGCAACCTGTTTGATCTTTGAATTTGCCTCACTCTTTAATCTTTTTGGGGATTCTCCTCCCTCACCACAGTTAGATTGACCACCGATTCTATTCATAGCAACAGCGAGTGCTTCATGGGCTTCAGGGGAGATAGAACCAAGACTCATAGCTGCAGTAGCAAATCTCTTAAAAATCTTCTCGATTGGCTCGACCTTATCAAGAGGTATTGGTTTTCTATCACTTTTGATCTCAAAAAAGTCCCTAATCATCTTCATATCACGAGAATTTACACTATCTTTGAACTTCTCATAATCATCTTCCTTACCACTAGTTGAAGCAGTATGGATAGCATCAATCACCTTTGGTGAATAGTCGTGATACTCACCATCTACGATATATTTGTGTATTCCACCAATCTCCAAGGGAAATAGTTTTTTAGTAAAATCCAACTCTTTGGCGATCTCTAAATTTTTATTAATTCTCTCTTCTATATCTTCATACCCCAATCCCTCTAAGAAAGATTGTGAATCTTTAAAACAATCATTTACTATTTCACTTGAAAGTCCGATAACATCAAATAAAGATGAGTTTCTATATGAAGCGATAGTAGCAATTCCCATCTTTGACATGATCTTAAGAAGTCCGGCATTCAAAGCAGAATGGACATTTTTAAACATCTGCTTTTGAGCATAAGGAGTCAACTCCTTTTGTCTTGCCAATTCAAGCACACTTGCATATAAAAGATAAGGATATATTGCATTTGCTCCATAAGCTATCATAGTTGCACATGAGTGTGAGTCCATCACCTCAGCTGTGATAACCACTGTAGAAGTTAAGTGTCTTAGACCATGAGCCAATAACTCTTGATTTAATCTTCCAACTACCATAGTCATCGGAATATTTTTCATCTCCTTGCCAACACATCTGTCATTGAGGATGATTATCCTAACCTCATCTTTTTTTACGGCATCTATGATAGTATCCACAAGAGAATCAAGAGATTTTTTTAAATCTTTTTCAAAAAGTGTAGAGAAAAATCTACTCTTATAGTAAGGGTTGTATCTAGGATGTGACTCATCACCAAAAGATAGAAGTACTTGAAGTTTCTCTTCCATCAAGATAGGAGAGATAGACTTTATCCTTATAGCGTGTTCTGGGTCTTCATCCAAGATATTCCTAATCTCTCCAAATCCAGTATTTAAACTCATCACCACTCTCTCACGGATTGGATCTATCGGAGGATTGGTAACTTGTGCAAACTTTTGTCTAAAAAAATCGGTAAAATTTCTCTGTTTATTCGAAAAACAAGCAAGAGGAGTATCATCACCCATAGCACCTGTACTCTCTTTGCCATCTTTCATCATAGGCTCTACTATCATATTTAAGGTTTCATTGGTGATATTGAAAAATCTCTGCTTTTTATGTAAATCCCCAATCTCATATCTACTCACATCAGAAAATGGCAACTCAACATGCTCTTGAAGGTAGATCATATGCTCATTTAACCAATCAGAATAGTTATTGGAATTTTTTAGATAGTTATCTATCTCATTACTCTTTAAAACTTTTCCAAATTTGAGATCAACCCCCATCATTTCACCACTTTGGAGTCTGCCTCTTTCTACTATATCCTCTTCAGCGATATCCAAAACACCATACTCACTAGAGATGATGATTCGATCTTCTTTTGTGATGACATATTTTGCAGGTCTTAGACCATTTCTATCCAAAATACATCCGATATATCTGCCATTTGTCAAGCTCACAGCTGCTGGTCCATCCCAAGCTTCAAAACATGTACTCATATACTCATAAAAAGCTCTGAGTTTTGAATCCATATGAGGTGCATTTTGCCAAGGAGCAGGAAGTAATGCTCTTGCAGCCTTAAAAAAGTCCATACCATTGATGATTAAAAACTCAAACATATTGTCCAAACTTGCACTATCACTCTGCTTAGGCTGTGTGATAGGAAGAAGTTTTCTAAGCTCTTTTTTAGAAAATACTGTACTCTCTAAAGACTCACTCTTAGCAATTGAGTTATATATATTTGCAGCAATTGAGTTTATCTCTCCATTGTGTGCTATTGATCTAAATGGTTGTGCCAAAGACCATCTAGGAAGTGTATTTGTAGAAAACCTTTGGTGAAAGAGTGCAAATGACACCTCAAAATCACTATCATTTAAATCTTCATAAAACTCTTTTATATGAGTTGGCATCACCAAGCCCTTATATGAGATAGTAGTATCTGAAAATGATGGAATATAGAAGTTTTCACTATCACTAAAGACATTCTCTATCTCTCTTCTAGTTAGATACAACTGAGCTTGAAATCTCTTTGTAGAGATGATTGAATTTGGTGTGATAAATATCTGATAGATAGCTGGAAGTGTTTCAAGAGCTAGTTTTCCAAGAGCTACTTTATTAACCGGTACTTTTCTATAGAGTAAGACTTTAAGATCATGTGCTTCACAAATCTCACTGATCTTATCTCTTTGGCTCTTATCATCCAAAAAGAGCATACCTACTGCAAATTTTTCAGGAAGTTCAACACCCTTCTCTTTTGCAACTTTTCTCATAAACTTCATAGGCATTGAAAAAAGAAGTCCGGCACCATCACCACTCTTTCCATCAGCTGCAATTGCACCTCTGTGCATCATCCTCTCTAAGGATGTGATAGCATCTTCGACATTTTTATGTGAAGCTATGTTGTTGATATTTGCAAGTAGTCCAAAACCACAGTTGTCTTTAAAGCTAGTTAATCTATCCATCATCGATATTCACCTCGTAAATATAAAGTTAATGATTTTACTTAAAGTTTGATTAGAACTGGCTAAAAGTCATTTTTACCACTTTCAAAGCCCAAAAACAGGAGTCTAAAACTATATATTTGTTACTTATGTAATTTTTCCTTACCAAAATAAAGCTTAAATTTTATATAATCAAATATGCAAGGATATATCTTAAATATCAACAGAGTCAAAGAGGAGGACTTAATAGTCTCCATTCTAACGAAGAAGAAATTAAAAACACTATATAGATTTTATGGTGCAAGACACTCAGCTATAAACATCGGTTACAAAATCGACTTTGAAGCGATCCACTCTGCAAAATCATCTATACCGATGTTAAGGGAAGTCTTACCATTAGCATATAGTTGGATGTTTGAGTCTCAAAGATTTTTTGTTTGGCAACAATTTTTGAAACTCCTTTTTAGGCACTTAAAAGATGCTGTGGAGCTTGATGAATTCTATTTTTATCTACTTGAAGAGTCCTCCATAAAACTACAAAAACAAAATCCAAAACGAGTCCTTATAGAGAGTTATCTAAAACTCTTAGATTATGAAGGAAGGTTACATGAGGATTTTATATGTTTCATCTGTGATAAACCGATAAAGGGGAACTTGACACTAAAAAGAGCATTTCTTACATCACACAAAGAGTGCCTTTTTGGAAAAGAGTTTCCAAAAGAGTTGATCTCAACCCTCTTTAGAACAAAATCAACTATCAACCTAAATGATGAGCAGATAGATATACTTTGGGATATCTTAGCAGAGGGGTTATAAACCCTCACTCTCCTCATTCATCTTCTGCTCATATGCCATCATCTCCATTCTCACCTCATGCACTTGAAGATCTGTAACATTATCCTCTTGGCTCCAAGTTACATTGACATCATGCCCATAATCTGCACCCCACTCCTCAAGAAGCTTGGCAAAATCCTCAACACTCAGGCACTCTGCCACCCTGTCACCATCAATATCCCTTAACTCTATAAACCATCTTGCATTTGGAAGTGTTTTGATTACCGCCTCAAAAATTGCTGACATTTTTAGCCTTTTTTGTTTTGATTATAGCATTTTAACCCGAATTTTGTATTAGATGTTGC